>JANLSG010000092.1:0-3321 GCA_031362295.1 Chloroflexota bacterium | reverse complement strand
ATCCGATTCGAAGCTGATGCCGCTGATGCGCGCCTCGCGCGCCGCCCGTTCGATCGTCTGCGACTGCTCCGGCGCGAGGTCCTTTGCGAGGACGAGGTACGGCTTGCCCGTCTCCAGGCGCGCCTGGATCGTGGCCGCGGCCTCGGGGTCCAGGTCCAGCTGGGTCGTGAGGAAGCTGACCATCTCTGCGCGCTCGGTGGCCGTCATGTGTTCCGCGGACACGATCAGCCGATCGCGCATCACGCTGGCCGCGAGCACGACCGTCCCGCTCCGGTCGTAGATCTGGCCGCGCCGGCTCGGCACCGTATCGCGGTAGTAGATCTGGCGCCGGGCGCTTTCCACGAGCTGGTCGCGCTGGCCGATCTGCCAGTAGCCGAGGCGGACCACCAGGGCCCCCGCGGCCACGACGAACACGATCAGGAGCACGAACAGGCGGCGCCCCGAATCAGTTCGACCGACCATCTGGTTCGTCGCTCGCTAGCGCGCGGGGATGAGCAGCGGCGCGCCGAGCTGGCCGAGGCCGGCATCGAGCGCCTGCTTGCGGATCGCCGGCTCGCTCCGGAGCCGCTCCACGTCGGACGTGAGGTCCTGGCGGATGGCCTCGAGTCGGTCACGCTCGGAGACGAGGCGGACGATGTCGTAGCCGGTGGCCGCGACGCGCACGCTCTGGCTCAGCGACAGGAATGCGGCGCTGAAGACGATCACGATCGCCGCGAGGATGATGCCGATCGACGATGGGCGCGCTCGACGGCGACCCGCGGCGGCGGTGCGCCGCGAGCCGGCAGCATGCGTGCCACGCGCTGCGCGGGCCTGCCTGGCAGGCGCCTCGTCCACTGCGGAGCGTCCGACGCGATCCCTATTCGGGCTGAGGGCGTCAAGGCCGAGCGGGAGCGGCGCGCGCCGGCGAGCCCCCTGGTAGACAGCCATCAGTCAGCGAAGCCGAAGGGCGGATCGGTCGATGGAGCGTCGATATAGGGAACGGGATCGAGGCCGAGGTCGTGGCCCGCGCGCCAGGTGCGATCCGCGCGGACGCGCTCCGTGCGGCGATCCATCCGCTCGTGCAACTCGTGCTGCCGGCGGCCGTAGGTGCGGCGGCGACTGGCGGAATGGCGCTTGCTCATCGGGGGCTCCTCTCCCTCGTGGGTGCTTCCTCGTCTCCTCGGCGGTGTCGTGGTGTCGCGGCGGACGGCAGGGCGACTAGGCAGCCATCCGTTCCGCGGCGCGCAGCCGGGCACTCCGGGCGCGTGGGTTCGCGGTGATCTCGGCCTCGGTCGGGACGAGGCCCTTGGGCGACAGGAGGCGCAATCGCGGCTGGCGCCCGCAGACGCACACCGGGACCTCGGGCGGGCAGATGCATCCCCGGCGCTCGGCCTGGAGGAAGCGCTTGACGATTCGATCCTCGAGCGAGTGGTAGCTCAGGACCACGAGCCGGCCGCCCGGTCGGAGCAGGTCCACCGCCGCGGCGAGCCCGGCCTCGAGGGCGTCGAGCTCCTCGTTGACCGCGATGCGCCGCCCCTGGAAGCCGCGGGTCGCGGGGTGGACGCGGCGGCGCCCCGGGGCGCGCGACGGGGCGACACGGGCGATGAGCGCCGCGAGCTCCTCCGCGGCGTGGATCGGCGCGGTCCGGCGCGTCTCGACGATGGCTCGCGCGATCCGACCCGCGAACGGCTCCTCGCCGTAGCGCCGGAACAGTGCGGTCAGCTCGGCCGCGTCCAGGGTCGCGATCAGCTCGGAGGCCGGGACGCCACGCTCGGTGTCGAAGCGCATGTCGAGCGGGCCGCCGGTCCGGAAGCCAAAGCCCCGGTCCTCGTCGGCGAGCTGGAAGCTGGACAGGCCCAGGTCGAAGAGGCAGCCGTCGATCGCGCTGAAGCCCTCTTCCGGGGCCACGCTGCCCAGCTCGCGGAAGTTGGCCTGGCGAAGCTGCACGCGGGCGCCGAACCTTGCCGCGAGGCGTGCCCGAACTCTGGCGATGGCCGCCCCATCGGCGTCGAGACCGAGGAGGCGGCCATCAGGGTCGCTGGCGGTCAGGATTCGTTCGGCGTGGCCCCCACCGCCAAGGGTCGCGTCGATGTGTCGGCTGCCGGCCGCGGGTGCGAGCATCTCGATGACCTCGTCGGCCATCACCGGGACGTGCACGGTTGCCTGCTCGGCGTTCATCGGGCTAGATCCCGAGCCCGCGGATCGCTTCGGCGAACTTGGCCGGGTCGTCCATCGCGCGGCGGTAGGTCTGCCAGCGGTCGGGCGCCCAGATCTCGCCGTGGTCGCGAACGCCGATCACCAGCGCATCGCCCTTGATGCCCATCTCGTCGCGCAGGTAGCCCGGCACCAGGACCCGGCCCTGCTTGTCCAGCTCTGCCTCGAGGGCGCCGGCGAAGATCGCGCGCTCGAACAGCCGTCCCGCGGGATCGGTCAGCGCTACGCCGGAGACCTTGGCCGACAGCGCATCCCATCCCGCTCGGGTATGGATGGCCAGGCAACCGTCGATCCAGCGGGACAGCACCGCGCCGCCCTCGAGCTGGGCGCGGAACCGCGCCGGGATCGCCAGTCGCCCCTTGTCGTCCACCGTGTGCCGGTACTCGCCGGTGAACACTCACCGCACCCCAAGTTGCCAAGAGTTCGACGAGCCCGCGGGGTCCGCGGGCTCGTCATCGGTGTCGCGGGGGTCCGGAGTGCCCGTCCGAAAACCCGCTGGCGGTGGATGGGGCCAGGAACCCTGGGTCTCGCGATGGATCCCCACTATTCCCCACTTCTCACCACTTGCTGGGCATTCTAGGCCGCGCAGGGGCGCCGTCAATCCCCAATTTCAGCGAATCGACCTCGCGCGCCAACCCGGTTCGTCGGTCGCCGTCGGTCGTTGTCGGCTGGATCGATCATCCGACGAAGGAGGACCCGAATCGGGCGCCGCGAAGGGGTCAGCAACGCCGCTGTTACGAGGGGCTGAGCACGACTCGGGCACGCCGGGAGCCGTCAAAGGCCCGTCCTTGGGCTGTTCTTCGTCGGACGTTCGATCTGTCGATCAGATGCGGGGGCGGGCGGTCGCGTGACCGGTGGGGGGTTAGCCCTCCGGAGCTGGAGCCGGATCACCTGGCCGGACGACGTACAGCCAGCAGCTACCGTACCCGGGCGGCCAGGGTCCGGCCAGCGATTGGCCCGCGCCGTGATCCCCCGGCTAGGACGTGTTGGGCTCGGACTCGTCCTTGAAGGTCGGACGAAGCTCGACGGGCGCGGCACGACGGCTTCGCCCACGGAGGTTGAGCGCCTCGACGAAGACGCTGAAGCCCATCGCGGCGTAGATGTACGCCTTGTCGATATGGAGTCCGA
>JANLSG010000068.1:0-4638 GCA_031362295.1 Chloroflexota bacterium | reverse complement strand
CGCGACCGCGCGGCCGATCCCTCCCCCACCACCGAATCCATTGAGCGACAGCCCGGCCGCGACCCAGAACCCGCGGACGCCGGGCATCGGGCCGATGAGCGGGTTCGAGTCCGGCGTCATCGCGTCCGGATGGCAGACCAGGCGCACAGCCTCCGCGTCCGCGAGGAACGGGAAGCGCCGGATCGCGCCCTCCATGAGCGGCCCGAATCGATCCCAGTCGGGCGGCAGCGAGGTTGCGGCGTGCTCCCATGGGACGCCGGTCTCCCAGCGTGCGTTCGGCTCCGCCTCGTAGCCGCCGAACAGCATCCCGCCATGCTCGGCCTTGCCGTACACGAGGTTGTCCGGGTCGCGGAAGCAGGGCATGTCGTTCGGGAGCTCGTGGCCCGGGACCGCCTTCAGCGCCACGTGCTGGTGATCGACGGGGGTCGAAGGGATGAACGCGCCGACCATCTCGGCCACTCGTGGCGCCCACATCCCGGCCGCGTTCACGACGAGCTCCGTCTCGATGGGCTCGCCGTCCGTCAGGACGCGCCGGATCTCGCCCCGCGACCCCAGCTCGAAGCCGGTCACGCGCGTGTTCTGGCGGATCGTCACGCCCAGCTTCCGCGCTGCATCCGCGACCGCGAACGTCGCCGTGTGCGGGTCGAGATACCCATCGCCGGGCAGGTACACGGCGCCGAACAGGGACTCCGGCGAGATCGCGGGCATCAGCCGCCGCGCTTCCCCGGCCGAGATGACGCCGACCTCCAGCCCTACCCCGCGTGCTCGGCTCGCGGTGCGTTCCAGCTCCTTCAGCTGCTCCGGCGTCGATGCCAGCCGCACCGAGCCCACCGCGTCGAACACGCCGAGCCGCGCATACAGCTCGATCGAGTACCGGCGCCAGGCGAGCATGGTCGACGACGGGTTGAACGCGGTGACGAGCCCCGCCGCCTGCGAGGTGGAGCCGGCAGTCAAGCCCGCCTTCTCGACGAGCACGATGTCCTTCCAGCCCGCCTCGGCGAGGTGGTACGCAACGCTGCAGCCCGTGATCCCGCCGCCAATGACGACGACACGCGCCTGATCTGGCATTCCGAGATGATGGCGGGACGCTGAGCATGGCGCTTGGCGCTCTCCCAGCCTGCCGATCGCCTTGGGCGCCGAGAGCGCCGGGTCTTCCTCGCCCTGGGCGCCCGTGTTCAGATAGTTCCAACCATGCGGAACTATCGGCAGGAAGGCGTACTTCGCGATCTGGCCCGGACAACTCGTTGCGGTGTCGCGCCGATCAAGGAGGCCGCGAGACCGGCCTGGGCGCTGGTGTCCCCGCCAGCATCGTCGATGTCCGCCGTGGTCAGGAGCAACGCGGCGCGGCGCATTCTGGCGCTTGATAGACCCGGCCTGTCGTCGCTGAGCTCAATCGACGAGGGCCACTTGGAGCGCGCAGTCGCCATCGCCGAATCGTGGCCTTCCGTCGATGGTTCCGCTTCATTGGAACCATCTCGAAAATCGCCTCGCGGAGAATGCTTCCCCGGTGGGCAAGGCGCCGACTAATCGGCGACGCGCGCCCCGAGCGCCATCGTCAGCCTCCTGCCGACTCGTGCAGGGCCTTCTCGAACGCCGGGCGGCCCGCGACCGTGAGCAGCCGGTCGAAGTGGTCGGCGGCATAGGCGACGAAGTCGACATCGAGCGTGGAGATGCCCTGCTGGAGCACACCCCACATCGCCTCGCGGAAGTCCGAGAGGACGCGCATCAGCGTGAGCCGCGAGGCAAGCGCGCGACTGGGCGGTTCGCCGAGGTATGCCGCCAGGAACATCGCGTCCTGGTCGGCATCGAGCTCGTGATTGATGCTGAAGTTGCCGAGGTCGAAGTACGGGTCGCCCATGCCCGCGTACTCCCAGTCGACGATGCGGATCCGCGCGCCGTCGTCGATGAAGTTCGCGTTCAGCAGGTCGTTGTGGCACGGCCGCAGCTCGAGCGGCGCCGTCAGGCAGGCGAGCTCGATCCGTCGGGTGATCGACTGCGCGAGCTCGTATTCCGGCGGGATGGTGACCCCGCGCGATTGGGCAAGCGCCCGATACGCCTCCACGATCCGATATGGCACGAACAGGCCGGGGATCGCCGGGCCATCGTGAATCCGTCGCAGCGTCGCACCCACCTGGCGGAGTCGCTCAGGCTGCCGCATCTCCGGCTCCGGGATCGGGCCGCCCTCGATGAACCGGGTGACGAGATAGCCCTCCGGTCGGAGGTAGGCGATGACCTCCGGCCCCACGCCGACGCCGGCGGCGGTCACCGTCGCTGCGTGCTCAACCTCCCGGCTGATGCCGAGCAGGTATGTGTCATTGCCGGCAAGCCTGACGACGAACCGGGCGCTATTGGGCGCGCCGCCAACCAGGAAGTTGCGGTTCGTGATCCCGCCGGAGAGCGCCGTGAAGGTGAGCGCGCCCGTGCCCAGCTCAGGCAGCCGACGCATGGCGCGCTCCAGCTCGTCGCGGAGCTCGCCACGAAGCTCGTCCTCGACCACCGGGGTCGTCATCTATGGGCCTCCATCTGGGCTCGCATCATGCCCGAATCGGAACGGCGCGTCGGGCCCTGCCCGACGCGCCATCCGTGACTCGCGAATTGGCGCCGATCGGCCGCGCGGAGCGCGACCATTGCGGCAGGTTCGCTACCCGATGACCGTCTCGCCCGTGGCGAGGTCGGCTTCGGTCTTGTCGACCTTCCTCCCCTGCCCCGTGGCGAAGTAGTAGACGAGGCCGAGGACGAGGATCAGCGCGATCGTGCCCTCGTAGAACGGGATATCCGGCAGGAATGCCAGCGTGTTGCCGCCCGAGGTGATGATCGTCAGGCTCGGGTTGGTGTAGTCGCGGAGATCACCGCCGAAGTTCCCGAACAGGCCGCTGTCGCTCCACAGGCCGAAGTTGATGATCATCACGCCGCCCCACACGAGGGCGAGGATGTTGATGATCGTGCCCCAGCTGCCGAGGGTGAACCAGGCGCCCTTGTGCGGCCAGCCCCTGCGGCGGGCGGCGAGGACGCCGAGGTTGCACATGAAGTAGCTGAGGTAGATGAGGCCGGTCGCGCCGGTCGCGAGCAGGCCGGGGCTGTCCGTGATGAAGAACGGCACCGCGGCGAGAACGCCGACCGCGACCGCGGCGTTGGCCGGGGTCTTGAATGTCGGATTGACATGGCCCCAGAGGCTGCCGAGCGGTAGCCGCCGATCGCGGCCCATCGAGAACATCAGGCGGACGGTCGCCCCCTGGATCGCGAGCGTACAGACATACACGGCCGCAAGGATCACCCAGAGGTAGATCGATCCGAAGGTCTCGCCGAGGCCGGCGGTGATCGCTGTCGCGATCGGGGCCGGGTCGGTCAGGGCGGCGTTCATGTCCGGTGTCGCGAGGATGATCGCGAGGAGGAAGACGGCGCCGATGATGCCGGACAGCCAGATCGCGCTGAGGACGCCGCGCGGAGCCTGTTTGCTCGCGTCGAGCGTCTCCTCGCCAAAGGTGCCGGCGGTGTCGAAGCCGTAGACCACGAAGAGCGACATGAACATCGCGATCGCGAAGACGGGCAGGTAGCCGCCGGTCTCCGGGGTCTCGATGCCCGCGGTCTGGGTCAGGACGGAGAAGTCCTGGTGCCGGCCGACGATCAAGAGGATCACGGCGAAGACGAGCATGCCCAGGATCTCGGCGCCTACGCCGATGTTGTTGATGATCGCGAGGAGTCGAACCCCAAAGGCGTTGATGATCGTCGTCGAGATCAGGGTGATGATCGCCCAGAAAACCAGGTTGTTGAAGAATGGCAACGGGCTCGCGGCGGCGAGGTCCATGCCGAAGAGGCCGGCCATGACCAGCGGCACCGTCCCGGCGACCGCCGTGACAGTGATCAGACCGGCCCAGAAGTAGAACCAGCCGGTGAACCAGCCGAGCGTCTTGTGGCTCAACCGCTTCGACCATTGGTAGATGGAGCCGGCCACCGGGAAGTGGCTGGATAGCTCGGCGAAGTTCAGGGCGACGAACGTCTGCCCAAGGATGACGATGGGCCAGGACCAGAAGAACGCGGGTCCGCCAACGCCCAGACCGAGCGCAATCAGCGTGTACGTACCCGTGGACACGCTGATGTAGCTGAACGCAACGGCGAAGTTGGACAGAAATCCGAGCGATCGCCTCAGCTCGGGTTTGATCCCGAGTGATCGCAGGTGGGCGTCGTCCTTCGCGGCGACGTCCGAGTGCATGCCAGGACCGGACACGGCTTCCTCCCTCTACCAGCGCGCATCACCGAGGATCGCGGGGCACGGGTTCAGGCCCTCCACCCGAACGCGCCCGGAGCATAGGAGTGCCAGAAACGCGAATCAAGGCGATTCCGCAACGCCCGCCAGAGTGAATCCTCGGTCGCGCCGCGGTGGAGTACGAAATCCGTACGCCCCCGGGTCCCGGGCGATCCATCCCGGGAAACGGTCCCCGAAGATCGCGGGATGATCGTTTCCTGCGTTTTGCACGGTCTTTCGGGCCGCGTCAGAGGGCGGGCACGGTGGGCTGCGCAGGTCTCGGCGGCAAACCAGGAGCGCGTGCTTTGTCGCACCTGCGGGCAGCGGAGCCTAGCGGACCAGGGTCGCCTCGGCGAGCGCGGCCGGGAGCGGGCGGTGCCACTCCACGGGTGTCA
>JANLSG010000034.1:0-1599 GCA_031362295.1 Chloroflexota bacterium | reverse complement strand
AGCTGCCTCGGCCGATGACCAGCGCGGCACCCTCCGCGACCAAGAACCCCACGCATGCCCAGACTCGCCGCGTGCGTTGACGCGTGATCGCGGAACGCCAGATGTACGCGAGTGCGGAGAGTTGCGCGATCGACCATCCGGCATCTCCAGGTAAGAGTTCGACCAGGCAACCTCCGGCTCGCTCTCGAACTCGTCGATTCGGTGACCCAGACGTACGAAACCGACCTGAAAGCGCGGGACATGCCCCTGCCTGGCTGAAATGGCCCCGAACCCCCCCCGATTCCAGGGCAGGGTGGTCGAACTCGTAGCCTCCAGGTAAGGCCTCGTCGAAACGTTGCGCCATGCAAGCGTCCCGCAGGCGCCTCCGGAGGCGCGACTTCGAGCGTGCGCTATAGTCCGGCCAACGCATCGATCGGGACACGCGATCGAGGGCAGGTCTCCAAGCGAGCCGGGGCGGTGGAAGCCGGCAGATCCACCCTCGAACCCGCACCACCCGTGAGCGGCCGGTGAACCGGCCCGGGTCCGCCCGTTAGCGCGGCACGAGCGCACTGGCGCCTCTCTGGGGCGCGGGTGAAGGCGGGTGGAACCGCGGGATGTCGAGTGATCGGCCTCTCGTCCTGTCGATGGACGAGGGGTCGTTTCGATTCTCAGGAGGAACCCGGCATGTCGGACAAGGCGAACGAGGCGAAGGCGACAGTCGCAGCAGTCGCAGCCGAGGGCGCGGTCACGACTGCCGACGAGGACATTCTCGAAGCGCCCGAGCGCGGCTCGGTGGACGAGCTGCTCGATGCGGGCGCCCACGACGAGCTGGACGCGATGCGCCACTCGACGGCGCACGTCATGGCCGAGGCAGTCCTGGACCTGTTCCCGGGCACGAAGCTGGGCATCGGGCCGGCGGTCGCCGACGGCTTCTACTACGACTTCGACGTGCCGCGCGCGCTGACGCCCGACGACCTCGAGGCGATCGAATCCCGCATGCGCGAGAGCGTCGCGGCGAATCACGCCTTCGTGCGCAAAGAGGTTCCGTTCGATGACGGGCGTGCCGTGGTCGAGGGGCAGGGCCAGGGCTACAAGGTGGAGATCCTCGACGACCTCGCCGCAAAGGCCGCGGCGGCTGGGGAGGGGAGCCCGTCGATCACCTTCTACGAGCACGGCCCGTTCAGCGACCTGTGCCGTGGTCCGCACGTTGCCTCCACGGGCAAGATCGGGCCGTTCAAGCTGCTTTCCGTCGCCGGCGCGTACTGGCGGGGCGATGCGAAGCGGCCGGCGCTCCAGCGCGTCTACGGCACGGTCTGGGCGGACCAGGAGGCGCTCGATGCGTTCCTGTGGCGGCGTGCCGAGGCGCGCAAGCGGGACCACCGCAAGCTCGGCGTCCAGCTGGACCTGTTCAGCTTCCACGACGTGAGCCCTGGCGCGCCGTTCTTCCACCCGAAGGGTCAGCTGATCTGGCGTCTGCTCGAGGACTCCATGCGGCAGCTCCAGGCGCGGCGCGGCTACCTCGAGGTCGCGACGCCGATCGTCGTGAGCGAACGGCTGTGGCAGCAGTCCGGCCATTGGGACCTGTACAAGGAGCACATGTTCCTGGTGGAGTCGGAGAAC
>JANLSG010000032.1:0-18781 GCA_031362295.1 Chloroflexota bacterium | reverse complement strand
CGCCGAGACCGGCCAGGGCCGCGAAGCCACGCCGCGCCTCGAGATCAAGCCGAACGTGCTCGTGTTCAGCGTCGGCCATGTCGTGACCGTGCCTGGCGCCGCGGCGGTGGCCTGATGCGCGGCGAGGTCGTGGCGCTCGAGGCGAGCTCGAAGAAGGCGCTCGTCGTCGGCCCCGAGTTCCAGCTCATCAACCCGCACCCACTCGCGGAGAGCCTGCCCGGCGTCTACCGCGACGCGTGGATCGACGAGCGTCGACGGACGGCGCGGGAGCCCTTCGGAACCCGCTTCATCTCCGCGCTGGATACCGTCCTCGCGCCGGTTCTCGCAACGCTGGACAACCTCGACGCGTACCTCGACGCCGACACCACCCCGGAGGACGTCCTGGCCTGGCTCGGCGAGTGGGTGGCCGCGTCCGTCGATGCGGGCTGGCCTGAGGATCGTCGCCGCGCGTTCGTTGGCCAGGCCGCGGAGCTGTACCGGCGCCGGGGCACCGCCGCGGGGCTCCGGGACCACGTCCAGATCCACACGGGCGGCGTCGTGGAAATCGTCGAGAACGGGGCGAGCGCGTGGTCGGCCAAGCCGGAGGGCAAGCTGCCGGGCAGCCCGGAGCCGGTCGTGGTGATCCGCGTCACGGTGGACGATCCGGACTCGATCGATCGCACCAAGCTGGAGGCGATGGTTCACGCCTCCAAGCCGGCGCACGTGGTGCACCGGGTAGAGGTCGTCGGCACGGGGCAGCGCGCCAGCCGCAAGGCCAAGGCCGGGGCGGCAGGCGCCGAGCCGGTAGAACCTGCGGCGCCCGCCGAACCCGAGGCGCCCGCAACCTGAGCGGCCCGGTAGCATGGCGCCGGGAGGAACCTGAGTGATCCGCTGCAAGGTCTGCGGGACGATCAATGAGGCATCGGTCGTCTTTTGCGGCGGATGCGGCAACTTCCTGCCCGACACCGGGGAGCCATACGACCCTGCCGCCGAGGCGGCCGCGGTCGACGCCAAGAAGGTCGACGACGCCGTCGCGCTCGAGAAGGTCGCCGCCGAGAAGGTCGCCGCCGAGAAGGCAGCGGCCGACAAGGCGGCGGCGCAGAAGGCCGAAGCGGAAAAGGCTGCCGCCAAAGCCGAGGCGGATCGCGTCGCCGCCGAGCAGGCTGCCGCCGCCAAGGCCGAGGCGGAGCAAGCGGAGGCGGATCGCCTCGCCACCGAGAAGGCCGCCGCCGCCGAGGCCGAGGCCAAGCGGGTTGCAGCCGACAAGGCTGTCGCGGACAAGGCGGCTGCCGACGCTGCCACGGCGAAGGCAGAGGCGGATCGCCTGTCCGCCGCGAAGGCAGAGGCGGAGCGCCTGGCCGCCGTGGAGGCTGCCGCGGCAAAGGCCGAGACCGAACGAGCGGCAGCGCAGAAGGCGGCTGCAGACAAGGCGGAGGCCGAACGCGTCGCCGCGGAGAAGGCCGAGGCCGAGAAGGTCGCCGCCGCGAAGGCCGAGGCAGATCGCCTCGCCGCTGAAGAGGCCGCACATGCCAAGGCCGAGGCAGATCGCGCAGCGGCCGAGGAGGCGGAGGCCGAGCGCCTGGCCGCCGAGGAAGCCGAGCGGATCGCGGCGAAGGAGGACGCTTCCGAGAAGGCCAAGGCCGAACGCGCTGCCGCCCGACAGGCCGCCGCCGACGTCGCGGCTGCGGCACGGGCCGAGAAGGAGCGGATCGCGGCCGAAAAGGCTGCCGCGGACAAGGCGGAAGCCGATCGTGTTGCTGCCGAGAAGGCAGCGGCGGACAAAGCCGAAGTCGAGCGTCGAGTAGCCGAACAGGCCGAAGCCGACCGGATCGCTGCCGAGCAGGCGGCGGCAGCGAAGGCAGCCGCGGAACGGGCCGAAGCCGAACGAGCTGCGGCGGAGCAGGCCGCCGCCGAGAAGGCTGCCGCGGAGCGGGCCGAGGCTGAGCGGATCGCAGCCGAGAAGGCCGAGGGGGAGCGGCTCGCGGCCGAGAAGGAAGCGGCCGAGAAGGCTGCCGCAGACAAGGCCGAAGCGGAACGCCTCGCCGCTGAGCAGGCGGCCGCTCAAGCGGAGGCCGAGCGAATCGCAGCCGAGAAGGCAGCCGCGGAGCAGGCCGAGGCCGACAGGATCGCCGCAGAGCTCGCCGCGATCGAGGCTGCGGAGACAGAACGCGTCGCCGCCGAGCAGGCCGAAGCCGAGCAGGCCGAGGCGGATCGGACTGCGCAGGACCAGGCGAGAGCCGCGCAGGTCGAGGCTGAAAGGATCGCAGCCGAGAAGGCCGCAGCCGATCGCATCGTGGCCGAGCAGGCGGCTGAGGAGCAGCAGGCCGCCGAGGCGAAGGCGGCGGAGGAGCAGGCGGAGGCCGATCGAATCGCGGCGGAACGCGCCGCCGCGGACGAGGAATCGGTGCGCCTGGCGAAACTCGAAGCGCGTCGGACGGCCCGCGTGGCCGAGCGCGCTGCGGCGGCGAAGGCCGCGCGGGACGCCTACCGAGCGGCGCTCCGGGCGGCTGGGCGTGGAGTTGCCGCGACCTCCGGGCCGTCGGGCCTGACCGCGGACGAGGCAGGCGTCGAGGAGGATGCCTCCAGCGGAACCGCGGAAGCGACGGACGATGAGGTCGTTCCCGGCACCACTCCGACGAAGCCAACGGAGGCGGAGCCGGAGTTCGTGCGCATCTGCGCCAACTGCTCCACGCCGAACAAGCCCGAGTGGCGGTTCTGCATGAAGTGCGGACAGAAGATGCCCGAGGGCGAGGTCATCCCGCCGAGGATCTGCCCGAATTGCTCGACCCCGAACAACCCCGCGCGCCGGTTCTGCATGAAGTGCGGAACGGCGCTGATCGAATCGACGACCGAGCCCGACGCCAAGAACCCCTGGTGGCGCGGATCCTGACCGCGCGCGCCGTCAGGCGGAGTTGGCGGCCAGCTCCGGGCTGACGCCAAGGCCCTCCAGGATGGAGGCGTATTCCCGTCGATCGCGGCTGGCGGCGCCCGGATCGCCCGACTGATCACGCGCCGCGATCAGCACGCGCCAGAGCGGATCGTGGAACCGGTCGAGCTCGAGACCCCGCCGGCAGACCCGGATGGCCTCGTCGAGATCGCCCCCCGCGAGGGCATCCTCGGCGACGAAGGTGGCCGCCTCGACGGCCTCGCGCCGGAAGTGCTCGCGCCGCTCGACGGCCCATTCGGCGGGCCCGTCCTGGGGCAGCAGATCGCCTCGGTACAGGGCGAGGGCGGATGCGAAGTCGGCGATTCCGGCGCCAGGCTTGGCGGTCCCGTTGCGTCCGGCACGTGCCCGCGCCATGTCCCGCTCGAACCTGCCGACATCAACCTGCCCGGGGTCGACTGCGAGCCGGTACGCGTCTCCCTCCCGGGCGATCAGCCGCGTCGAGTCAACGGCGAGCGCCTCGGCGAACAACCCGCGCAGCGCGGAGACCGCCACGTGCAGGCTGCGGGCGCCCGTCGGCGAGTCGACATCGGGCCAGAGCGCCTCCTGGATGACCTCCCGGTGGATCGCGACACCCGGTCGCACGGCCAGGAAGCGAAGGACTGCTCGCGCCCGTGGTTTGACCCGGTCGAGCGCCACGGCGCGACCACCGACTTCGACCGCGAACGCGCCGAACGCGCGGATCTCCAGGCCTTCCGTGCGGGCGCGCGGCGGCAGCGTCACGCGGCCGTTGGAGCCCAGTCCGGCCTCCGGACTCGGCGGGATCAATTGCGACGCGGCCACCTCGTCGTCGACGGCTGACGACGCCGCCAACACGCGACCCGCGGACGACGGCAATCGCAACCCGGTCTCGCGCTGGACGTTGTCCGCGAGCAGCCGGTACTCCGCACCGCGACTCGGGTTCGCCTCCGCCAGCGCGGCGTAGGCGAGGAGGCGCGAACCCGCGCTGCCGGTCGTGCGGGCAAGGCTCTCGACCGCGAGCGCGGCGTCTCGCGCTTCCGGGGCGCCCGTCTCGGCCATCCCGTACGCGGACAAGCCCCGCGCGAGCGCCTCGAGCACGCCCGCGCCGAGCCGGCGCGCGAGCGACGCAGCGCGTTCCGCGGCGGAGATCCGAATCTCGCCTCCGGTCTCGCGGCCAAGCGACTCCGCGACCCACGCTTCCACGAGCGCCGCGAGCAGCGCACCCCACGGATCCGAATCGGCGCTGATCGCCTCCGCGGCGGCGGTCTCGCCCGTCGGTGACCGTTCGACCTCCGCCCCACCGATCCCCGCCGCGAGCCGACCCATGCGCGCCAGCCATGGCAGGCCGGTTCGCTCCGCGATGTCGATGGCATCCGCGAGCTGGCGCGCGCCGCCGGCCTCGCCGGCGAGGAGCGCGGCGACCGCCGAACCCACCGCGGCCGCGGCGCCCAGCGACGGGTCCAGCTCCTCGAGTTGACTGGCCTCGGTCAGCGCGCGTCGCGCTTCCGCGACCTCACCGGCCGCGAGGAGCAGCAGGCCCCGCACGAGCTCGCGGTGCTCCGGGTCGAGGCGCGAATCCCGCGCCGCGGCGAGCGGCTCCCGGACGAGACCGGATCGGAGGACGCCGGTCCAGTCCGCAGGAGGGATCGCGACCGGGTCCAGCCATGCCGCGAGCGCGAGCCGCTCGCGGCGGCAGGTGGAGCCGGCGGTCGAGGCACCGAACACCGCCTCTGCGCGGGCGTAGGACTCCAGCGCGGCACCCCAGCGACCCTCCGCCCGTGCACGCCGGGCGGCGGCGAGCGCCAGCCATGGACTGTCGCGGACGAGTGCGGGCGGCAGGAGCTCCAGCCGCAGGCCCGGACCGTCGGCCACCTGCTCGCCACGGTTGCCGACGAGGGTCGCGACCGCGGGCCAGTCTTCCGCGCGGCAGTAGCCCACGAGCGCCTCCGGCAGGGCGCCGCTGCGCTCCAGGAGGCTCGCGGCCCGCTGGTGGCGCCGTCGCGCTTCTACTTCGCCCACCTCCTCCACGAGCATGCGATCGAGGTGCGACCGGAGGACCTCGTGGTAGCGGTACGACCCCTCGCTCTCGTCGACCGCCACCGTGAACAGCTGGCGGCGCGCGAGCTCCTCCAGCAGCAGCGCGCTCCCCCGCCGATCCAGCAGCTCATCGCACAGGTCGCCGGTCAGCCGGACGAGGACGCACGTGTCGACCAGGAATCGGCGCAGGTCATCCGGCAGCTCCGCGAGGACGTTCCGGGCCAGGTAGTCGCGCAGCAGCCGCGTGCTGGAACCGACGCCGCCCAGGATCCGCCGGCGCTCGTCGGCAGACTTGCCGCGCGTCGCGAGGTGGAACAGCTGGAGCCCCGCCGCCCAGCCCTCCGTCCGCCGGGCGAGCACGGCCAGCTCGCTGGGCGGGACCGGATCCCGGTAGAAGTCACGGAACAGCCGCTCGACCTCCCACGACCGGAAGCGCAGGTCGTCGCCCTCGATCTGGAGCAGGTCACCGGAGACCTGGAGGCGCGGCAGGTTGAAGTCGGGTCGCACGCGCGAGGCGGCAATGATCCGCAGCCATGGCGGCGCGTAGTCGACGAGCCGGCTGAGCACGGATTCGGCCGCGGTGCCCTCGAGCGCATGCAGGTCGTCGATGATCAGCGCGGCCGGCCCCCCGGACCACTGCTCCAGCGCCCGAGCGGCATCCTCGACGTCGTCCCAGCCTGCCGGCAGGCCCGGGAGCACGGCCCCGAGTGCCGCCTCGAGATGTCGGAGCATCCGCGCCGGGTCGTCGTCCCATGTCTCCGCCCGGTACCAGGCCACCGGCAGGCGCGACGACGCGGCGAAGCGAGACAGGAGCGTTGTCTTGCCGGCGCCCGCCGGCGCGATGACGAGGGTCAGGCGATGCCGCTCGACTGCCGCCGCGAGCTGGGCTTCGAGGCGCTCCCGCGGGAGTGCCTCCGCCGTCGGGATGCGAACTTTGGCAGGCACGACCGAGGACGCCTGCGCACCCGGTGACGCCGAGCGCCGGGCACGGTCACCGTGCCGCTCCTCTGGCAACGTCAGGCTCCCTGGCAATGTCGACGGTTCGATGTGAAGGGTTTCGTATGGTGCCACTCTGGGACCAGGCGGGTCCAGCCGGATTCAGCGCCAGGACGGAGACAGGTCGCGACCGGGTGAATTCGTGAAGTTGGTCACGCTCATATCCGAGAGGTCGAGGATGAAGAGGTCCTCGTCCTTCACCGGTCCACCCGAGAAGACGATGTAGCGCCCGCCGGGCGACCAGGACGGATCGAGCTCGTCGCCGGGCAAGGACTTCAGCGCAGTGATCTCGTGCGTCGCGAGCTTGAGCAGGAACAGGTCGTAGCCGTCGGCGCCGTCGCGCTTGCTCACGAAGGCGACCTCGGTGCCGTCCGGCGAGACCGCGGGATCCTCGTCGTTGAAGGCATCGGTCGTCAGGTCCGTCACGTCCCCCGACTCGATGTTGATCATCTTCAGCTCGCCCGCGTCGCCCTCGTCCTGGACCCAGATGATGAACTTGCCATCGGGCGTGTACACGGGGTCGTTGTCGAGGATGTCGTTTTCCGTCAGTGGGGTCGACGTCGTGCCGCCGATCTGGGCGATCCGGGTCTCGAAGTCGGTCTTCGTGCCGTTGTCGCCCGCGCGATGGCCCGCGTAGGCAACCTGCTTGTCGTTTGGCGCCCAGTCCGGGTTCTTGTCGGCTGAGCCCGTCGACTGGTTCACGAACTTGCGGGTCGCGATGGTGACGATCCGGAGGCCGCCCTTCGTCGCGTACAGGATCTTCTTGCCGTCGTGCGAGATCGTCGGATCGAGCGCATCGCCGCTGGTCGCGCCGATGATCCGGCCAGCCTCTTCGGACGAATCTGCGGGCCGGAGATAGATCGCGCAGGCCTTGCCGACCGGGCAGTACGTGAAGGCGATCTGGCCACTCAGGTCGCCCTCGGTGAAGGTCCGGCCCGAGGGGTTCGGAATCTCGGTCGGCGCGTCCGTTGGGCCGACGACAGGCTGGGACGGGCCGGACGACGCCCTCGCCGATGGACCCAGCGTGGCGCCAGGGGTCCCGCCGCCGAGCAGCAGGACGCCGATCAGGGCGATGGCGACGACGACCGCGCCGGCGCCTAGCGCGAGGGCGAGCGGAGAGATCCTTCGCGCCGGGGGTGGTGGGGGCGGAGGCGGCGGAGGCGGCGGCGCCGGCTTGAGCTCGTTCGCGCACTTGCGGCAATAGGTTCGGGACGCATCGTTGACCGTCCCGCACACGCCACAGGTGATCTTCGGTCCGCCGGGCGTACCGTCGACGTCCTCGATGACCTCGGTGTCCGTGCCCTTCGGCTGGGCGTCCGGCGCGGTCGTGGTCCCGCCGCCGATCCCGAGATCTCGCCTCGCGCCGCCCTTGCCTGGGACGACCGATTCGTCCGGTTCCACCAGCTCGGGAATGACGACCTGCGTCGCGTCATCGACGATCGCCTGGGCTTCGGCCGGGGTGAGAGGGCTACCGCACGTGCCGCAGAACAGGGCCGCTGCCTCGTTCTCCGATCCGCACACGCCGCATTTGGTCACGACTCGGGGGCCCCCTTTGTCTCATGCCGGATCGCCGACCGGGGCAGTGTAGGTCGCCGGAAAGCCCGGTGTAGACTCGGGCCCATGAGCGTCCTCGCCAGCATCGAGCCCGCAAATCTCCAGGTTGACGCCGGCGGGGAGGCGTCGCTGGTGGTGCGCGTCCGAAACCGCGGCACGATCGTCGACCAGTTCGACATCGCCGTCGTAGGGCCCACCGCGACGTGGGCCGTCGTCGATCCGCCATCGCTGCGGCTCTTCCCGGACAAGGAGGGCGAGGCGCGAGTCACGTTCCGTCCTCCCCGCGCGCCGGACCCCGTCGCCGACACGTATCCGTTCGGAGTGGCGGTGCGGGCCGCCAGCGACGCGAGCGCGTCGACCGTCGAGGAAGGCCACGTCGTCGTCGCGCCGTTCGTGCAGCTCGCGTCGGAGATCGTCCCGCAGACGTCGCGAGGCAGCCGCTCGGCGACCCACGACCTCACGGTCAAGAACATCGGCAACGCGGTGGCCGAGGTCTCGGTCAAGGCGAGCGACCCGGACCGGCTGCTCAACTTCGAGGTCCTCCCGGAGCGCGCCGGCCTGCGCCCCGGTGCCTCCACGACGATCCGCGCCCGGGTCAGGCCGAAGACCACCTTCTGGCTGGGATCGCCCAAGCGCGTCCCGTTTGCCGTCCAGATCGACGAGCCCAGCGCCGGCTCGTACCAGCTCCCGGCCACCATCGAGCAGCGCGCGATCATCCCCGGCTGGATCAAGCCGGCCGCCGGCCTCCTCGTCGCAGCGATCGTCGCCGTCATGGTCCTGCCGCGCATGCTCGGCATCGATCTGTCGGGCGCCACGCAGTCGCCCGTCGCATTCGCATCGCCGACCGTCGCGCCGCCGACCGCGCCGCCGGTGACGCTCACGCCCGTCACGGAACCCCCGCTGCCCACGGAAGGCCCAAGCCCGACCCCGAACTTCGGCCCTCCCGACACGCTTGTGGCCGCTGGCGACAAGGGCTTCGAGACCGCGATGCTGAGCTTTGTCTGTCCGCCCAAGGACCCGTGCCGCGACGACGTCAAGGCTCGGATCATCACGATGCTCGCCGGCCTTCAGGGCAAGGCGCAGGGCGCCCGAATGGTGTCGTTCAACTCCACCCCGACCGGCACGCTGCCGATCACGGCCACATGGGATAGCTGGCACTACCCGTACAGCTCGGCAGATGGCTCGAAAGGCGACCTGGACGAGGTCCGGATCGACCTGGCGCCGCTGCTCGCCGGCGGCCCCGCATACGCGCTGGTGCATGACATCAGCGGGACGCCGTTCACGTACGTCATCGCCGCGGCAGACGCGAAGGCGCTGTTCGAGGACCTGTACGGCGGCGACGTCCTTGCTGTGCTCCTCGCCCCGACCCCCCCGCCGGACGCTGGTGGCGGCGTCGTCGTCTTTGACGACTACTACCTGCGCCAGGTTGGCGACTTCGGGCTGCTCAGCCAGATCGACCTGTTCAAGCCATAGGCGGCACATGACCGCGGGCCCAACCAGCGGCGTGACATTTCAACTCGAGCTCGGCCTCGGCGTTCCACGCCTGGACCTCGAGCCGGAGTGGAAGGCCCAGCCACGGCTGTGGGGCCACTCGCTCCACCCGATGTGCTCGTACCTCGCGAGCTTCCCCGCCGCGCTCTCGCACGCGTTCATCGCCCGCTACAGCCGGCCGGGTGACGTCGTGCTGGATCCGTTCTCCGGCCGCGGCACGGCGCCGCTCCAGGCATCGGCAGAAGGGCGGATCGGCGTCGGCAACGACCTCAACCCGTTCGCGCACCTGCTGACTGCATCAAAGGTCGAGGCACCGAGCGTCGCCGAGGCCCGGACGCGCGCCACGGCGCTCCGGCTGGGCTGGGCCTCGGGCGCAGCACGATGGCGCGACCTCGCCACCGCCATCCAGGCGGCGCCTGCGACCGGCGGCCCGGAGCCCGTGCCCAACGAGGTCGCCCTCGCCTTCCATCCCCGGACCTTCGCCCAGCTGCTGTTCCTGCGGGACGCCCTCGACCTTGGGGTGCCGGTGGACAGGTTCCTTGCCGCGGCGCTGTCGGGCATCCTCCATGGCAAGAGCCCGTCGTACCTGTCCACGCTGATGCCGAACACGTTCAGCATGGCGCCGCGCTACGTCCGCGACTTCGCCGAGCGAACCTCGTTCGCCTCCCCCGAGCGGGATGCCTTCGACGGCCTCGATGCCAAGCTGAACCGGCTGTTCCGCGATCCGCTCCCGCGGGCGGCCGGGCTCGCGCTCCTGGGCGACGCGAGGGACGCGGGCACGCGCGCCACCCGGGCGTTGCGGGCGCGGGGACTCCCCGACCGCGCACGCCTCGTCGTGACCTCGCCACCGTACCTGCGGGTCGTGAAGTACGGCTACTACAACTGGCTCCGCACGTGGTTCCTCGGCTTTGACTCGAAGGCGATCGACGCCTCACTGGACGACGCCCACCGGCGCGCCCCGTACCTCGACTTCATGCGCACGGTGCTCGCGGACCTTCGACCAGCGATGACCGATGACGGCATCGTGGTCCTCGTGATCGGCGATGTCGCCACCGACCGCGGCCGCGAGGTCACCGATGGCCACGACCTCGCCGAGCGGGTATGGGAATCGGCCGCGGCGCCTGCGGGCTTTCGACTCGCCGGGATTGCCGCGGACGACGTCCACGCGCACCGCAAGATGACGAAGCTGTGGGGCGCCGAGGCTGGGCGTGCGACGCAGGTGGACCGGATCGTGATCCTCGGCGCGTCCGAGGCTGGCCGGCGCCGCGCCCTCGGGGCCGCCCACTTGCCAGTCGACTGGACGTGGCCACCTCGAGGTCCGCGCGCGGTCTGACCCCGGCTAGCGGTCGGACCCCCGCTAGAATGCCGCCGTGAAGCAGATGTACCACCCGTCCGACCTGGCGGCGATGGATCCGCTCGTGCTCATGAAGAACCTCGACCACGTCCGGATGACCAGCCGGCGGCTGAGCTACATCCTCCAGCAGCAGGTTCACCTGTACACGCCGGAGGCCAACCAGCTGCGCGAGCAGATCGACGGCTACGTGGAGGCGGAGCGCCAGATCGAGGGCGAGATGGCGAGGCGCCAGATCCGCGCCTGAGCCAGACGCAGCCCCGGGCCCGGGCGAGATCCGAGCCTAGACGGGGCTCGGCACCGGCAGGGCCGTTGCGACGGGCGACGTGGTTGACGGTGAGGTCTCCGCGACCTTGGTTTCGGCGACGGTGGCTGCCTTCGCCCGCGCCCGGTCCTCGGCCACGATCTCGCACACCCGCGACGCCAGGCGCGGCATCTCGAACAGCCCGAACCCGATGCCGTGGGTCGCGAGCTCGTCGGGGCCCCAGCCGCGGAACAGGCCCCGGCTCGCCACGGCACACATCTCGTCGTAGAGCTCCGGCCAGCCAACCCGGCGTCGGGCGTAGCAGAACCGGATGAACTCCACCGCGTCAGCCGTGATGGCATGCGGGGTCGCGGGGCGCGCGACGACCAATACGATCCTCCTCATCCCGTCCTGGGCGCAGCGGGGCAGACCCGGGTCCACGGCGTGATGGACCGTGGCCCGCGGTGGACTTCATTTCGGTGACCGGTGACCCGCTTCCCGGGAGGGTCGATCCAGTGCCCCGGATGATACGGCGGAGGCCGGTTTTCCGGGTAGTAGGGTTCTCCACCTTTTCGTCCACCAACTTATCCACAGGGCGCATATCCGGCACTCGCCAGCCCGTCAGTCGCGCCGCGCGACCCCCAGCCCGGGCGCGTTGGTCAACTGCCAGCGGAAGTCATCGCCGAGGGTGAGGCCCGTGAACGGATCGTCCGCGAGCAGCAGGTTGCCGTCGAGATCCACCCAGTCTGCGAGCGACGCCACGGCCGCGGACGCCGCGATCGCGACCGACGTCTCCTCCATGCAGCCGAGGAAGGTCCGGAACCCCAGCTCGTGGGCGCGCGCCAGCATCCGCGCGGCCGGGCCGGGCCCGCCGCACTTGGCGAGCTTCACGTTCACGCCTGCGGTGACGCCGACCAGGGTGTCGAGGTCCTCGATGGTGACGCACGACTCGTCGGCCACGATCGGCAGCGGCGAGCCCGCCTGCAGCTCGCGCAGCCAGTCGTGGCGACCCGCGGGAAACGGCTGCTCGATCAGCTCGACGCCGAGGTCAACGAGCGCCGGCAACAACTGGCGTGCGATCTCCGGCGTCCAGCCCGTATTCGCATCGACGCGCAGCGGCTTGTCGTAGACCTCGCGCACGGCTTCAAGCGTTGCTACGTCAGCGGGGCCGCCACATTTGATCTTGAGGGCCGGGAAGCCCCCGGCCCGGCGTGCCCGCTCGGCAACGACGGACGGCTCGTCAAGCCCGAGCGTGAAATCGGTCGGGGGAATTGCGGTCGAAAGGCCGAGCAGCGCATGGAGCGGCATGCCCACGACCTTCCCGACGAGATCGTGCAGCGCCGTGTCGATCGCGCATTTCGCGCCCCCGTTCCAGCGAATCGCTGCCTGGAGGTGTGCGCTCGCGGCGGCCACGCCGGCCGAGTTCGGCTCGAACCCCTCGACGGCGGCAACGAGCATCGGGAAGACCGCGACCATCGTCTCGATCGATTCGCCGTAGAACCGGTCCGGATAGCCCTCGCCGAGTCCGACGACGCCAGGAAAGCGCGGATCGCGCAGCTCCACGACCAGGGTCGTAACGGCGTGCCCGGCATCGTGATCGGAGCGGGCGATCCGGAATGGGTCGCGCAAGGCGAGGTGCAGGACCTCGTGGCGAAGCTCGAGCGTCACGACGCCCGGGACACCCACGGCAACGCATCGACCGCCTGGTGCACGGCAGCCCACAGCCCGTCGCCCCCGAACCGCACCGGATCGGCGGTCGGCAGACCCGTCTCCTCGCCAATGCGCGCGACCACCTCTCGCGCCTCGCCCTCATCCGGGTAGAGCATCGTATTCAGCGCCACCCCAACCACCTTCGAGGGAGCGACGAGCCCCGCCACCGTCTCGTGCAGCCGGATGAACTCGGGCAGCTTCGCGATCGGGAACGCATGGCCCGCGATGTGATCCCAGTCGTGCTCGGCGAGGCCGGGCTTGTGGACCATGACCATCGCGTGCGGCGTCGCGCCGTGGATGAGCCCCAGCGTCACTGACGAGTACGCCGGGTGGTCCAGCGAGCCCTGGCCCTCCACGATGATCCAGTCGCCGCGAATCTCGGCCTCCTCGAGCATCCACTCGACCGTGCCCTGCACGAAATCGCTGATCACCCGGTCCACCGCGACGCCCCAGCCGTCGATCATCATGCCCGTCTGGCCCGTCGGCACGAAGACCGCCTTGTCGCCCTGCTTCAGCGCCGACTTGCGCAGCTCCAGCGCGACGGACATCTTGCCGATCGCGCAGTCCGTGCCCACGGTCAGGATCACCCGCTTGCCCGGCGAATGCGGCCGCCCGATCGCCGTCTCGTGCCGCTCCGGCGGGCGCCGGTAATCGACGATTCGCACGCCCTTTGCGGCAGCGGCCGCCGAGAACTCCGGGTCGTCGCCAAGGAACGTGTGCAGGCCGGAGTGGACCTCCAGCCCCTTGTCGATGGCGTCGAGGATTGTCGTTCGCCACTCGACCGGCAGCTTGCCGCCCGTCGGCGCGATGCCGATGAGCAGGGTGTCCGGCGGTTCGGGGAGGACGAGCGCGTCCGCGAGGGTCGCCACGGCCGGGATGTCGTGGCCGGGAAGCCACTCGGAGACGCTGCGACCGGCGATCGACGAATCCAGCACGGCAACCGTCTTATCGGTCGCGTAACGGATCACGCCCATCGCGGTCTTCGCGTGGTGGGCCCCGAATTGGCCCTCGGTCAGGATCACGAGGCGGCGGGTTGGCGGCATTCGCGGAGTGTACGGTGGCGAGGCCGCGCCGCTCAGGGCCGTCCGGCTGCCTCCCGGACGGGCTCGGCGACCTCTCGCGCCATCGTCTCGATCCCGTCCGGCCCGGCCCGTCCCGGGATGCCGAGCGTGACGTGATGGGCCCCGGCGCGAAGGAATCCAAGCGCGGTCTTGCGCGCGGACTGCATGCCGGCGCCGTCAAGCTCTACCTCGACCTGGGCGGCAAGGGCGAATGAATCCGGGTCCCGTTGCTCCGCCTCGAGCGCCCGCAGGATCTCGTCTCGACGCTCGATGAAGTACGAGACGCTGCCGGCCATCGTGCCGGGCATGATCCAGCCATCGGCGTACTTCGCGGCCAGGCTGATTCCGCGACGGCGCTGGCCGCCGAGCCACATTGCCGGGCCGCCGGGACGTAGCGGCGCGGGCGCGAGCGTAGCCCCAGCCAGGGGGTAGTGGGTATCCGCCCGCGTGACGCCCGGCGAGACCCGCGCCGCCTCGGAGAACAGCGCCGCGATCGTCGCGACCGCGCTCTCGTAGCGCGCGAAGCGCTCGGCAATCGGGGGGAGGGCGATTCCAAACGTGGCGTGCTCGCCCTCGTGCCAGCCCGCGCCGAGTCCAAGGACGAAGCGGCCGCCGGTCGCGTTGTCGATTGCCGTGGCCGCCTTCGCGACGACGGCCGGGTGTCGGAACGTGTTCGAGAGCACCGCGATGCCGATCCACTTGCCTGGAACGCGATGTGCGAGCGCGGCGGCTGTGGTGAGCGACTCGAAGGCCGTGCCGCCGTGCTCCATGCTCGCATCGCTCAGGTGGTCGCTGAGCCAGCCGGCGGAGAAGGCGTCGATTGCGCCGGCTGCCGCCCAGATCGCGTCGAGCGCCGCCCAGTCGATGCCCTGGGTCGCATTGGGCGAAATCCGGAAGCCGAGCAGGCCGGGGCGGGTCACTCGAGGCAGCGTACAGTTCGAGCACGATGTTCGATGTCGCCGCCGATGCCTATGACGCATTCATGGGTCGCTATTCCGCCCTCCTCGCAGCCCAGATGGCGGACCTGGCGGGGGTCGCGGAAGGCCACCGCGTCCTCGACGTCGGCTGTGGGCCGGGCGCTCTTACCGCCGAGCTGGTGCGCCGCGTCGGGGCGGCCAACGTGGCCGCCGTCGATCCCTCGGAGCCGTTCGTGGCGGCCGCGCGCCAGCGTCATCCCGGCGTCGACGTGCGCCGGGCCGGAGCCGAGGCGCTCCCCTACCCGCCTGGGACATTCGATATCGCCCTCGCGCAGCTGGTCGTGCACTTCATGACCGATCCCGTCGCCGGCATCCGTGAGATGGCGCGCGTGACACGCCCCGACGGCGTGATCGTCGCCTGCGTCTGGGACTTTGCGGACGGCCGAAGTCCGGTGAGCCCGTTCTGGAGCGCCGTCCGGACGATGGACCCGGCGAACGCCGGCGAGGACCGCTACGCGGGCGCACGGGACGGTCACCTTGTCGAGATCTTCGAGGCGGCGGGCCTCCGCGACGTGGAGCAAGGCGTGCTCGAGGCCGACCTGACGCACTCGAGCTTCGAGGACTGGTGGGATCCGTTCACGCGCGGCGTCGGGCCTGCCGGTGCGCACGCGAAGTCGCTCGACGACGAGCGCCGGGCAGATCTCCGGGAGCGCACCCGCCTCCTCCTGCCGGCGGGCCCGTTCACGATTCAGGCGCGCGCATGGGCCGCGCGGGGGCTGGTCTAGGGCCGAATCGGGCGCCGCCGACGGCCTACCCTGAGCCCCGATGGAAACAACCTGGCGCGACCGTCTCCGCTACGCCATCGACGAGTTCTTCGCGCGCGGCACGATCGCGCTGATCCTCGGCCTCTTCGCGGTATCGACGCTGATCGTCGTCCTCATCGCGCTCGCGGTCTTTGCCTTTGGTGCCGACGACGAGCACCGGCCCATCTCCGAGCTGATCTGGATGGGCCTGCTGCGCACGCTGGACCCAGGGACCATGGGCGCAGACAAGGGCACGCAGGGGTTCCTCGGGGCGATGCTCCTCGTCACCCTCGGCGGGCTGTTCGTGATCAGCACGCTGATCGGCATCATCAACACCGGCATCCAGGGCCGGCTCGCGGAGCTCCGCAAGGGCCGCTCGCGGGTCATCGAATCCGAACACACGGTGATCCTCGGCTGGAACCAGCAGGTGTTCACGATCCTTGCCGAGCTCGTCGGCGCCAACGCGAACCAGCGCGGGCGGAGCGTCGTGGTCCTGGCCGATCGCGACAAGATGGAGATGGACGACGAGATCCGGGCGCGCATCCCGGACACGCGCGGCACGAAGATCGTGTGCCGCTCCGGCAGCCCGGTGGACCTCGACGAGATCGACATCGCCGGCATCCAGCGCTCGCGCTCGATCATCGTCCTCGCGCCGGAGATCGAGGAGCCGGACATCGAGGTGATCAAGACCATCCTCGCGATCACCAACGACCCGAACCGTCGTCCGGAGCCGTACCACGTGGTCGCGGAGATCCACGACGCGAGCAACCTCGAGGCGGCCCGGCTCGTCGGCAAGGACGAGGTGGAGCTCGTCGTCGTGGGCGACGTCGTCTCACGAATCATCGCCCAGACCTGCCGCCAGGCCGGACTGTCGATCGTCTATGGCGAGCTCCTGGACTTCGATGGCGACGAGATCTACTTCAGCCACCAGCCCGCGCTGGAGGGACGGACGTTCGGCGACGCCCAGCATGCCTTCGAGGAATCGACGCTCATCGGTCTCTCGACGGCGGAGGCGGGCGCCCACCTCAATCCCCTGCCCTCGACGGTGATCCGTGCCGACGATCGGTTGATCCTCATCGCCGCGGACGACGATGCGATCCGCCTGCGCGACGGCGACCCGCCCCCCGTCGATGACCAGTCGATCATCGTCTGCATTCCGACCCCGGTCGCCCGCGAGAAGACCCTCGTGCTTGGCTGGAACCACCGCGTGCTCCAGATCGCGCGCGAGCTCGATTCCTACGTCGCCAAGGGCTCGACGATCACGGTGGTGACCGACGACCCGGTCGCGGTGGATGCGCTCGAGACGCTGAAATCCGAGCTCGCCAACCAGGCGCTCCAGTTCGTGCACAAGTCGTCATCGAATCGGACCGTGCTCGATGACCTGGACATCGCGGGCTACCAGCACGTCCTCGTGATCAGCCCGGTCGATCGCTACGACGCCCAGCGCGCCGACGCGCGGACCCTGGTGACGCTCCTGCACCTGCGCGACATCGCGACGTCGATCGGGCATCCGTTCTCGATCACCTCGGAGATGGCCGACGTTCGGAACCGTTCACTCGCGGAGGTCACCCGGGCCGACGACTTCATCGTGTCGGACCGACTCATCAGCCTGCTGCTCACGCAGGTCTCCGAGAACAAGGAGCTCAACGCCGTGTTCACCGACCTGTTCGACGCCGAGGGCTCGGAGGTCTACCTCCGCCCGGTCGCCGACTACGTAGCCACCGGCCGCCCGGTGACCGTCGCGACGATCGTGGAAGCGGCGCGCCGGCTGGAGGAGGTCGCGATCGGCTACCGGATCCGATCGGAATCGAATGACGCGTCGCTCGCGTACGGCGTCCACGTGAACCCGCGCAAGAGCGCCACCGTCACCTTCGAGCGGGAGGACAAGGTCATCGTCCTCGCCGCAGGCTAACTGCCAGCGCTAGCGTCTGCTGGCGCGCCGGCTGCCTGGCCCCGCCGTCGGGCCGCTGGAGCCGCGCAGGTCGTCGAGGATCGCGCGGTCGGCCTTGTACCGACGTCCGGCAGCCGGCGTCCGGCAGCCGACGTCCGGCGGGAGAGCGGAATCCAGTCACCTACCAATCGGGGTGGTGATATCCAAGGATTCCTGTCGTTGCGAGCCCGACGGACCTCGCACCGCGCGCCGATTCGTCCCGGCCCGCGCTCGTGGCGGGATATTTCTCGCTGGCCTCATGGTTCGAAGGATGGCGTCGAATTGGATACCACCACCCGGGTTACTAGGTGATCGAATTCGCGCAAGCGGACGCCGAGTCGAGACGGGATCTCCGCCCGCTCAGCCGAACTCGGGCATCCTTGATCAGGAATACCGGGGTGCGCGGCGTCAGCGCTTGCGCCTCCGCTGTGAGCGAGCTGAGCCAGCGCGTGGCTGTCACGCCGCGGGCGGCCACGTCGCTGGTCGACCGGCTCGAGCACGAGGGCATGGCGCGCCGCCAGCCACACCCCACCGATCGACGCGCGACCGTGATCGAGCTCACGCGCCAGGGGGAGGACGCGTGCAGCGCCGGCCCCGATGAGCAGCGCTCAGCCCTGGCCGGCCTCTTCGGGTCGCTCTCCGAGCGCGATCGCCGTGAACTGCTGCGCCTCTTCGAGAAACTTCAGCGGCCGCTCGCTGTCAGGCGCTGAGCCGGAGCTCGGCGAGTCGCGTCTGCGTCCGTTGTGTTGAGACGAGGTTGCCCTTGCGCTCGTAACAGCTGAGCGCCTGCTCGAGTGCGGCGCCAGCTTCCTTGGGGCGGCCGGCGAGTGACAGCACCTCGGCGAGGTCGGCGTACATATCTCCCTGCGCATTGAGGAAATCGGTCTTCTCGGACACGGCCACTGCCTCGCGAACGAGCCGCTCCGCCTCGGCAAGCTCGCCGCGACGTGCGAGCACCTTGGCCCTGACCTGCCGCCACAGCATCTGCGTCATGGCGTCGTCGCTTGAGCCGAGCTCGGCCGCGCGGCCGGCCCACGAGTCAGCCTCCTCGAGCCGGTCGAGCGCGTAGAGTGCCTGCGCCAGCCATCCCGCCGCGGTTGACAGGACGCTGTTTTCCCCCAGCTCGTCGAACAGCCGGCATCCCTCTGCGCCAAACTCGGCGGCGGCGGCCGGATCGTCGGCCAAGAGCTCGACGTTGAGGGAATCCTCGAACGAACTCGCGAGCTTCATTCCGCTGCCGCGCTCCGCCAGGACCGCACGTGTTTCGGTCACGATCGCGCGCCCCTCGTCGAAACGACCGAGCATCGCCAGCGTCCGGGCCCGGACCGAACGGAGCGCGTCGCTCCACCCCACTTGTGGCTCGGTCGCGTCCAGCCATGCCAGCAGTCCCGTCACGGGGGTCGTGCCTGCGTAGCGAAGGCCCGCGCCCGCCGCCAGGTCCCCATGCGGCAATCCCGCCTGCTGCGCGTGGGTGGCGGCCTGCTCGACTGCCTCCAGCCCGGCGTCCATTTGCCCGCGCATGTTCCCAACCTGCCCGAGCGCGGAGTATCCGATGTACAGCGCCGCGTCGTCGCCGGCGGCGTGGAACACGGGCAACGCCTCCTCGATGAGCGCGGCCAGCTTCTCGGTCGCGCCCTCCGGCTCGAAGAAGGTGCGGAGCATGCCCTCCCTGATTCGCCCGCACAGCTCGCCGACGCGATCGCCCGCCGCCGAGGCCCGCGCGCTGTGTGACTCGGCGCGCCGCAGCGAGTCGGGGCGCCTCCCCGCCGGGTGCGGAGCGTGGGCGGCGGCCTGCTCGGCAGC
>JANLSG010000018.1:0-52551 GCA_031362295.1 Chloroflexota bacterium | reverse complement strand
GTCCCGGCGACCCCGGCGCCCTCCCGACTCGCCGACCCGATCCCGATCAGCCTGCCGCGGGACGACGGACCGCACGATCGACTGACGGAGTGGTGGTACTACACCGGCCACCTGCGAGCCACGGACGGGCGCCGCTTCGGGTTCGAGGCGGTCGTCTTCCGGGCGGAGCGCGGTTCCGTCCCGGCGGCGTGGGCCTCCCACCTGGCGCTGACCGACGAGTCGGGCCACCGGTTCATCTACGCACAGCGCAGCGAGATCGGGCCGCAGGTGGATCGATCGCCGCGGGACGGTCGAGGCGTGCCAACCGGCTTCGAGCTCGACGTCAGCGGCCTCAACCCGGACCTGATCGCCAAGGGGGCCCCGCCGTTCGCGGCGGCGCCCTGGCGGCTGGCCGGTTCCGGCGGCTCGGATCGGATCGAGGCATCGCTCACCGCCGAGGAGGCCGCCGCCGCAGGAGCCCCCTTCGGGCTCGCGATTGACCTCCGCCCCCTCAAGGCACCTGCGCTCCACGACGGCGATGGGTTCGTCGACTTCGGACCTGCCGGCTCCTCGTACTACTACTCGCGGACCCGCCTCGCGGCCACCGGCGAGCTCCAGCTCGACGGCGAGCGCCTGACCGTCGAGGGCATCGCCTGGTTCGACCACCAATGGGGCGACTTCGTCTCTGTCGGCGGCGGCGGCTGGGACTGGTACGCGATCAACCTGGACGACGGGACGGACATCACGCTGTCCGTCGTCCTCGACGAGCACATGAACCCGGTCCTGCAGTACGGAACCATCGTTCGCCCGACGGGCGAGGTGGAGCACCTGGGCATGGAGGGCTTCGGCGTCGCCGACGGCTTCGGGTTCTGGGACAGCCCCACGAGCGGCAGGAGCTACCCCGTCTCCAGGACGGTGCTGATCGGCGACCTGCTGATCGACCTGCGGCCCACGATCAACGACCAGGAGCTCGACACGCGGGCCACGACTGGGGTCATCTATTGGGAGGGCTCACAGCGGGTCGCGCTCCGCCAGGTCGACCTTGCGACCGGCGAAGAAGTCCCGATCGGCGGCGGCGGCGAGGCCTATGTCGAGGTCACTCGGTACGACACCACGCGCAACTAGCTGCCGGCTCGACGCCCCGCTTGCCGCCGGGAGGCCGCCTATAGCCGGGGCCATTCGGCACTGTCCGCGCCAAGGGCTGGTCCCGAGGCTGGCCCCGTGCGGGTGACACTGTCCCTCCGAGGCGACTACGCGGTGCGAGCGATGCTCGCGCTGGCCGAGCACGCCAGGGCGGCCGAACGCAACGCTGAACGTGACCAAGGCACGACGAGGCTCCTCAGCGCGGCGCGCATTGCCGAGCACATGGGCATCCCCGGCCGATTCGTTGCTCACGTGCTGGCGGACCTGAGCCGCGCCGGACTCGTCGTGGGCAGCACCGGACGAACCGGCGGCTACCGGCTCGCGCTGTCGACAGAGCAGATCGACCTGCTCCGAATCGTTGATGCCGCGGAACCGCACGACGGCACCGCCCGGTGCGTCCTTCGCGGCATCCCCTGCGATCCCGCGGGTCGATGCGCCGTCCACGACGCCTTCGGACGTGCGACTGCCGCCCTGCGTGCCGAGCTCGCGAGCACCTCGCTCGCCGCACTGGTGGCGCACCCGGACTGATTGGCCCGACCGGGTCGGGACTTATGGCCCCTCGTGTGGGTCGCATCGGCACATCACCGGTGAACCCTCGGCGCCGTATTCATACCGCAGCACTACGAATATCCATTCAGTCGTTTCGCGCGCCCGCCCGGGCGCCCGACAGGAGGCATGCGTGTACCGGTTCAAGGCCCTCGGAATCCTTCTTGCGGTCCTTGCGACTGCATGCACTCCCACCGCGGCGGGGCCCGGCTGGACGTTCACCCCGGCTGCTTCCGGGTCGCCGGCAGGCCCCGGCGCCAGTGCAGCGCCCGTGGGAACCGGCGGAACCGGCGCCGTCGTCGGCACGATCGAGCTCGACGCGATCGACATCGACTTTGAGCAATCGCAGGTCGTCGTGCCCAAGGCCGGTCGATACGAGGTCAAGCTCGTGAACAAGGGCGCCGTCGGCCACGACGTGACGTTTGCCGACGGCACGCAGGTCGTCGCCGCCGCAGGCGAGACGAAGACCATCGAAGTCAACGTGCCTGCCGCGGGCATCGCGTTCCTGTGCTCCGTGCCCGGCCACGCCGACGCGGGCATGACCGGCGAGATCACCGTCGAAGGCGCCACCGCCTCCGCCAACCCGGACGATCACGGCGGCCCGGCGCCGTCCGGCGATGTCGTCGCGGACCCCAACGCGCCCGCGTACACGCTATACGACGCGAAGGCGCCCGCACTGCTGCCGGGCACGGTCCACGACATCGACCTCGTCATCGAGGAGAAGCTGATGACGGTCGCCAAGGGGTTCGTCCAGAAGGTGTGGACGTTCAACGGGACGGTCCCCGGGCCGGTCATCCGGGTCAAGGTTGGCGATACCGTCCGCATCCATCTCAAGAACCCCGCCACCAGCCAGCTCTCGCACTCGATCGACTTCCACGCCAGCCAGGTTGCCTGGAACGACGAGATGACGTCCATTGCCCCGGGCGAGGAGAAGCTGTACGAGTGGAAGGCGGAGTACGCAGGCGTGTGGATGTACCACTGCGGCACCTCGCCGGCACTGCACCACATCGCGAACGGGATGTTCGGCATGGTCATCGTGGAACCGAAGGAAGGCCTGCCCAAGGTCGACGCCGAGTTCGCCGTCGTCCAGAGCGAGTGGTATCTCGGGCCACAGGGCCAGCCCGCGTCGCTGACGAAAGCCGCCAGTGGGGCGCCGGCGCCGGACTTCGTGGTCTTCAATGGCGTCGCCAACCAGTACCTGGACAACCCGCTCCAGGTCGGGACCGGTGATCGCGTCCGGGTGTTCGTGCTCGACGCCGGGCCGTCCATCGACAGCTCCTTCCACGTCGTCGGGACGATCTTCTCGGCGGTCACGAAGGAGGGCATCCACCTCGTCGTTGGCAACAGTGGCAACTGGGGCTCTCAGGCCATGGACCTCTCACCTGCCCAGGGCGGCTACGTCGAGTTCGAGATGCCCGAGGACGGCCTCTATCCAATGGTCACCCACGCGTTCAACTTCGTTGGACGCGGGGCGCTCGGCCTGTTCCAGGCAGGTGACGGCGACCCGCTCAACTAGCCCCCGAATCGAGCCCCGGCGACCCTCGACCCCGTGCTGCCCCCGTCTCGGGGTCGAGGCGTTGCCCAGCGATCTCTCGCCGTGCTCGAGACCGAGCCCGCCAGGCGCGGACCGGATCGACGCATCGACCGGCGGCTGACCTTCGCGGGACTCGCGATTGCGATCGCGTTCCTGATCGCTGCGGTCGTGTCGCTCGCGCTTCCAGCCGCGATGCGCCTGGGCACCTGGCTGCCCCTCCATCTCGCCCTCGCGGGTGGCGCCGGCACTGCGATCGCGGCGATGGTGCCCTTCTTCGCCGCGGCCCTGGCGGTCGCCCAGCCGGCAGGCGCTGTGCTGCGTGGCGGGAGCATCGGGTTGGTTGCGGCCGGTGGGATGTTGGCGGCGCTCGGTCGAGCGGCAGGCATGCCCGAACTCGCCGCACTGGGGGCGTGGCTGGACGTCGTTGGGTTTGCCGGCGTCGGACTCGCCACCGCGTGGCCGCTACGTCGAGCCGGAGGCCCCAGGCGACCACTCACCGAGGCTGCCTACCTCGTTGCCCTCGCCAACGTCGTGATGGGGGTGACGCTCGCCGGGCTGATGCTCGGCGGCGCGGATGCCGTCGCCGACAACTGGGCCGCGCTGAAGCCGGCGCACGGCTGGCTCAACGTGTTCGGCTTTGTGTGCCTGGTCATCGCCGGGACCCTTGTCCACTTCGCGCCCACCGTGGCGGGCTCGCGAATTCGCCGGCGCCGGTCGGGCGTCGTCGCCGTTGCCGGCCTTGCCGCCGGAGTGCCGCTCGTCGCGCTCGGCTACGCAGCCGCCCTTGGGCCCGTCGCACAGCTTGGTGCACTCTCAGCACTCGGCGGTGCCGTTGCCCTGGTCGTGCACGGGATGCAGGCACACCGCGATCGCGCAGGCTGGTCGACGGAGCGAGCGTGGCACGCGCTCACCGGTATCTCGTTGCTGCTCGCACCCGCGTGGCTCGTCGTGGGCGTGGCCATGGCCGCATCGGGCATCGTCGTCCACGGGGTCGACCCGGTGGGCTGGAAGCTCGATCAGCTGCTCCCGCCGATCGTCCTCGGCTTCGTCGGCCAGGTACTCGTCGGAGCGCTGAGCTTCCTTGTCCCGGCCGTCTCTCCGGGCTCGCCGGAGCGCCACGCTCGCCAGCGACGCCGTCTCGGTGCGCTGTCGGTCGCGCGGATGATTGCGCTGAATGTCGGCGTCGCACTCGCCACCCTTGGCACGGTCGTCGGCCGGCCGGTGAGCGGCATCCCCGACGCTCTCGCTGTCGGCGGGCTCGTCGTCGCGCTCGTGTCGATGGCCGCGACCCTCGCCCTCCTGTCGCTGGCGGTCGCGGAGCGGGACGGCTGAGGCTCAGGTCGCGGGTTTCACCGTCGGTGCGCCGCGCATCCACACGATCAGGGCGATCACGAACCGGGCGACGAGCGAGAGCCCGTAGGTGGTGCACCAGATGCACACCGCCCCGATCACGAAGACCTGCAGGTACAGGAAGTACATCTCGAAGATCACACCGGCCAGCGACAGTCCGTAGTGCACCAGCAGGAGTGCGTACAGGTCCGTCCGCCACCAGGCGACCGCAAGGGTGAGCAGCACGAGCGACAGTCCAACCCCGAACACCGCGACCGGAACGCCGGCGATCCGGCTGTACTCGCTCCGGGCGACCTCCTCGCAGCCCTTGATCGGGCCGCAGACGGGAACGCCGCCCTGGAGCTCGACGACGGACAGGTACAGGGCGATCCCGAGGCCGATGACGTCGAGTACCGCCAGGATCACCGCCGGGTGGACGCCCAGGATCGTGCGGACGTTGGATCGGCGCATCAAGACGGTGACGCCGCCGGGCTCGCCGTGAGCTGTCGGATGAGCGCTGCCAGCTGGTCGTAGTCCGGGACGCCCGTGATGGACTGGCCATTCAGGACGAGCGTCGGCGTCTGGTTGATGCCGGCCGCGAGCGCGGCGGCCGTCTGGGTGGTGATCGATGTCCGTGAGCCAGATTGCCCGAAGCACGTGTCCCAGGCGGAGCGCTCCACGCCGGCGGCGTCCGCAACGCGCCCGATGAAGGCGGTGTCGTGGTCCCCGCGGTTCTCGCGGCCCTGGTTCCAGAAGACGTAATCGTGGAACTGCCAATAGCGACCCTGATCCGCGGCGCACGCCGCGCCGGCCGCCAGCTCCAGTGATTCCGATGGCGTGCCCGTGCCAAGGATGTCGATGTCGCGCGCCTCGATGCGGAGCGTCCCCGGCCGGACGAACTCGCTGACGAGGAGCGGCAGCTGCCTGGTCACGAACAGCTTGCAGGCGGGACACTGGAAGTCCGAGTACAGCTCGAGGACGACCGGCGCCGACGCGACCCCGAGGATCTCGCCGTCCACCAGCTCCGCGGGGTACGAGGTTGGGGGCGTGATCAGCTCCGCGCCCGTGTCCGCGGCGGGTGGCCGGGCGAAGGCGATCACCGCGATCCCGATCAGCACTGCCGCAGCCGAGACGAGGACGACCGGCGACTGCCAGGCGGGTCGGGCGGCGCGGCGCTTCGATCGTTGGCGAGGCGCCGCCGGCTGGTCCAGACGGGCCTGCGCGCGGCGCTCGCGGCGGCTCTGTGGCGGCGTCGGTTTGAAGGACATCCGGTTCAGGATCGGCCACGAACCTTGCGAGCCACAGTGCCGAAGTGCCCAGCGAACCGGGACCGTTCGGTCATCGGAGGCGAGGCGCGCCGGAGGCTAGGGACCCTCGCGAAGGGATTTCGGCGCGTCGGCTGCCCAGTCGGACCCTGGCCATGGGTCGATCGGCGCACGGCCGTTGGCGCCAAGCGCGATGTTGATCTCCCCGAGGTGGTACGCCTCGTGATTGATCATCCGAAGCAGGATCGACTGCCGGGTGTGAACCTCCGTTCGCGTGCTGGAAACGCGCTCGAAGCGGTCCTCGAGCATGGGCGGTGTCCAGCCGTTGAGGCAGCCCTCGACGACGGCCCAGCTGGAGCGCAGCGCGCCCGCTACCTCCGCGGCCGATCGCGGCGTCGAGAGGTCGTCCTCCCAGCCCACGCCGCCGGCTCCATAGAACGGCAACCGCTCCATCCCCGGCTCGCCGAAGATCTCGCACAGCCAGAAGATCCGGGTGCCCGCCATGTGCGCGGCGATCGCCCAGATCGGCCAGTGCTCGGAGCCGGGCGCCTGGAGCGCGAGTCCGCCGGCGTCCAGGGCCGCCAGCCCTTCGATCGTACGCCGGTTGTAGCCGGCCCAGTCGGCGTAGAACGGCCGGATCGACCCGGTCACGCCCGCGTCACGTCGTCCGCCTCGTCGCCGGTCACGAGCCGGTGACGTACTCCCCGCCATCGACGCCAATGACCTCGCCGCTGATGAAGCCGGTGCCCTCGCCGGACAGCGCCACGATTGCGTTCGCGACGTCCTGGACCGTGGTCATCCGGCCGGTGGGGTTCCGGGCCGTCGCGGAGGCGATGATCATGTCGTGCTCGGGGATCTTCATGAGCGCGGGCGTCATGGTCACCCCGGCGCGGATCGAGTTGGCGGTGATGCCCGTCTTGAGCCGCCCGAACTCCATGGCCAGTTGGCGGATGTGCGACTCGAGGGCCGCCTTGGCGGACGAGACGACGCCGTACGATGGGACGACGCGCGTCGAGCCCTCGGAGGTCATGGCGTAGATCTTGGAGCCCTCGCCGAGGAACCCGCCGCGGTACAGGTCCTGGACCCAGTAGACGAGGCTGTTCGCCATCACGTCCTGGGTCATCTCCATCTTCTTGCGATCGACCGCGCCCTTCGGGTCGTCGGTGATGAACGGGACCAGCGAGCCGAACGCGAGCGAGTGCATGACCACGCGGACGTACGGGGTCCGACCGGCGGCCTTCGCCGCGTCGAAGCGGGCGCCGAGCTGCGCCAGCGCACCTGCGCGCTTCTCGTCGTCGGCGGCATTCATGTTGATGTACAGGACCTCGCGCCCGAGGCCGGCGAGATCCGCCTTGAGCTGCTCCACACGCTCCAGCGAGGCGCGGAAGTCGAGGTGGATGCCGCAGATGTTGTAGCCGGCCGCGGCGAGCGCGCGGGCGGTTGCCTCGCCCATCCCCGACGAGCCTCCGAGGATCAGCGCCCAGCGTTCGCGGGAATCGGCCATCGGGGCGGGTCCTCCATGTGGCGTCAGCCATTCGCAGCGTCGCGGCGAAAGTCTAGTCGGATGATCACGTGGCGATCATTTTCTGGGGAATGAACCCGATTTCTGGCGCCTACGAGGCGGCGTCGCGGCGGATGCACTCGCGTTTCCTGTTCGATTGTGCTCGGCGAGGCGGAGAGGACCAGGCGCGGGGAGCCGAAATCGGTCCTCAACGCCAGGAAATGATCATGGCGCGATCACGCCCGTCCATTTCGACAGCCTCCGATCGACGCCGGGCAGCGTGGCGTCAGACGATCGAAGCGGCCCGCAACTGACGTACCCCGTCCAACGAGTAGCCCGCCTCCGCCAGGAGCTCGTCGGTGTGCTCGCCGAGGGTCGGCGGCGGGGTCCGGATCGACGCCGGCGTGCCGGATAGCTCGAATGGGATGGCCACCTGGTCGACCGAGCCGAGGACCGGGTGCTGGAGCGGTACGCGGCTGCCGAGCGCGGTGGCCTGCGGCGAGCGGAACGCGGCTGGCAGGTCGAGGATCGGGCCCGCCGGGATGCCGGCCTCGTCGAGGCGCGCCAGCCACGTGGCGCTCGATTCCTGGGCGAAGCGCGCGGCGAGGATCGGGATCAGCTCGTCGCGCCGGGTTACTCGGTCGCCGTTCGTGGCGAATCTCGCATCCGTGGCGAGCCCGGGCAACCCGATCGCCAGCCCAAACCGCGCCCACTGCCGCTCGCTGCCCACGCCGACCGCGATCTGGCCGTCGGCCGTCGCGAACGTCTCGTAGGGCACGATGCTCGGGTGGGCATTGCCGCGCCTGACCGGCGCGGCGCCAGTGACGAGCGCGCTTTGCGCCTGGTTCACGAGCATCGCGAGCGTGCTCTGAAGCAGGGAGACGTCGACGCGCTGGCCTTCCTGGCTGGCCGTCCGCTCCCGCCCGAGCAGCGCCGCGAGCAGTGACACCGCCCCGAACAGACCGCTCACCACGTCGCTGATCGCGACGCCGACCTTCATCGGCCGCCCCTCGGGCTCGCCGGTGATCGACATGAGGCCGCCTACGGCCTGGATCACGAAGTCATACCCCGGCTTGCCCGCGTCCGGCCCGCGCGTGCCGAAGCCGCTGATTGCCAGGTGGACGAGCCGCGGATTGAGCTCGCGGAGCGCATCATCGGTGAAGCCGAGCTTCGCGAACCCACCGACCCGGAAGTTCTCGACGACCGCGTCCGCGTCCTTCAGGAGCCGCCGCAGTACCTCGCGGCCCTCCTCGCGCCCCAGGTCCAGGCGCAGGCTGCGCTTGTTCCGATTGACCGCCAGGTAGTACGCGGCGGTTCTCGTCCCGGCGGCCTCGTCGCCGACCCACGGCGGCCCCCAGCCGCGGGTCGCATCACCCTCGGACGGCTCCACCTTGACGACGTCCGCGCCCAGGTCCCCGAGCACCATCGTGCACAAAGGCCCCGCGAGCACGGTGGAGCAATCGATGATCCGGATCCCGGCGAGCGGGCCTTCGTTCAGCAAGGTTGCCACGCCCCGATGGTACGGGGCCTCGCTCGAGGACCAACCGCCGGTGGGGACGCCGGATGTCAATGGCCGGATACCAACTCGACGACCTTGGCCGACGAGGGCGGCCGGACGTGGCTGGATCTGGGCGATTCGCGGTCCAAATTGGTCGTTCATGATCGCCACCAGGAGCATTTGACCGTGTTCCACGGGTTGCCGAGGCCCCTGATTCCCGAACCTCGTCGACTTGGTATCCGCCGGCGAACATTTGACGAGGCGGTGATGTCCGGGCGGTCCGCCGGACGCGCCCGGAGGTCAGGAGGCGGGCAGGTCCAGGCTGCGGGCGTCGAGCTCGCCCTTGCGGACCCACTCGACGAGGTCGCGATTGACGACGATCGTGCCGCCGGGCTCCTCGACGATGTCAGGCCCCACGCGGAACATGATCGCGGCATCGGTCAGCGGCACCATCGGGTCGCGGGCGCGTAGCGCGGCAAGCGGATCCTCGCCGGCGTTGCTGTGCAGGCGACCCGCCACGAGGTAGCGCCCGGTTCGCAGGACGAGGCGGTGGGTCGTGGTCGGGACGCGCTTGGCGCGATCGCCGCGCGGCCCGCCTGCGCGGACGAGCGCCAGCTCGTGACGACCGATCAGGATCTCGGGGACGACCATCGAGCCGCCCTCGGGGAGCCGCTCGGCAAGCGCGTCGACCAGCACGTATTCCTGGTTGGCGTTGAGCATGTCGGTGAGGCGGGCGCTGTCGAGGCGAATGCGGCCCGAGAGGCGCTCGCTCGTCGAATAGGCCACGAAATCGATCTCGGGCAGGTCCGCGCCGGCATCCGGCCCGCCGCCCTGCGGCCCGGGCTGACGAAGGACGAGCCGAAGCCGCGATCCGATCGAGCCGATCACGGGAGAAGGATGCGCGCACGCACCACGTTTCGTCCGCCCGACGAAGGTACCAGCGGGGAGCCTTCAAAAAGAGACGCCCCGTTCGGGCGGGCGAACGGGGCGTCGGATGCAATCGATGGAACGTGGCGGACCCGACCGGATTCGAACCGGCGATCTCCAGCGTGACAGGCTGGCATGTTGGGCCGCTACACCACGGGTCCGAGCGACGAAGGCGGAGGATAGCAGAGAGTTCCGCGCTATCCTCGCGACCCACATGCCCACCATCGACCTGCGTTCCGACACGGTCACGAAGCCAACCCCCGAGATGCGCCGCGCGATGGCCGAGGCGGAGGTTGGCGACGACGTCTTCGGCGACGACCCTACCGTCAACGCCCTCGAGGAGCGCGCCGCCGAGCTGCTCGGCAAGGAGGCTGGCCTGTTCGTGTCGTCCGGCGCGATGGGCAACCTCGTCGCCCAGATGGCGCACGTGGCGCGCGGCCAGGAGATCATCGCCGGCCGGCAGAGCCACATCGTGCTCGACGAGGCGGCCAGTCACGCGGTCGTCGTCAGCGCTTCGATCCGGGTGATTCCAGAGCGACCGGACGGCACCCTCGATCCCACCGCGGTGCGCGAGGCCTTCCGCGACCCCACGGACATTCACGAGCCGGTCACCGGGCTCGTCGCCATCGAGAACGCGAACGCCCACACGATGAACCAGCCGCTGTCCGTGGCGTACACGCGCGAGATCGCGCAAGTTGCCCACGACGGTGGGGTTCCGCTGCACATCGACGGGGCGCGGTTCTGGAATGCCGTCGTCGCCCAGGGCGTGCGCGCCCCCGACCTGGCGGGGCCTGCGGACAGCGTCACGTTCTGCCTGTCCAAGGGCCTCTCGTGCCCGGTGGGCAGCGTCGTCGTGGGCTCGCGGGACTTCGTCGCCCGCGCGCGCAGGGCACGGAAGCTGCTCGGGGGCGGGATGCGCCAGGTGGGCGTGCTCGCGGCGCCCGGACTGATCGCGCTCCGCGACGGGCCCGCCGGGATGATCGAGCGGCTTGCCGAGGACCATGCGAACGCACGGTTCCTCGCCGAAGGAATCGCCGAATACGCGGGCGTCCGGTCCGCGGGCGACATCGCACAGCCCGAGCCGGGGCCACTCGATCCAGGCAGGGTCAACACGAACTTCGTGCTGTTCAAGGTCGACCGGGATCGGGCCGCGTTCATCGACTCGCTGGCGCGGCGGGGCGTGCTCGTGATCGCGTTCCCGCACGGCCAGGTCCGGGCGGTCACGCACTACGGCGTGGAGCGCGCTGATGTCGAGTCGACCATCCGGGCGGTCCGCGATGCCCTCGCGGAGACCTCCGCGACTCCGGCGGATCAGACCGCTGGTCGCCTCGCCGGCTCGGCCGCCTGATCCCGCCGCGCACTGGGGTGTCGGACCGCGAATTCGGCGGAATCGAGCTCACTCGGGCCGCGGCATCGCCGGCGCCCGGGCCACTTGATGACGGCTTCTACGACCTCGTCGAGGCGCACTTCAAACGGATCGTGGAGTCGGAGCCAACATACGCGACCCACCTCGGCATCCATGCCTGGGACGACCGGCTCGGCGATCCTTCGCGCGAACGGGTGCTCGGCGATCTCGACGCCGACCGGGCGCACCTCGCCGCAATCGAGGCGATCGATGCCGCGGGGCTCTCCGCGGAAGCGAGATTCGAGCGCGACCTCGAGCTCCATCACGTCCGCCTGGCCATCTACCGCGCCGCGGAGATTCGCAACTGGGAGCGCCGCTCCACCGGCGCGTCGGCGCTCGGCGACTCGCTCTTCCCGCTGTTCACCCGCGACTACGCCCCCCTCGCCGAGCGCCTGACCGCCATCACGGCCCGGCTGGAGGCCGCGCCCCGCTTCCTCGCCGGTTACCGGACGCGCGCGGTCGTTCCCCAGGTGGGGCCGTGGCTGGAGATCGAGCTCAACTCGAGCGCGAGCGTGCCCAGCTTCCTTGACGAGATCGTCGCCGCCGCCGATGCCCCCGGCGCGGCCGTGCCCGCCTCCGATCGCGCGCGCCTCGTGCGCGCCGTGGAGCGGGCGAAGGTCGCGATCGGCGACCAGGCGGAGTGGATCCACGAGATCCTGCCGGGCGCCGTGCCCGAGTGGCAGCTCGGCCGCGAGCGCTACGGCGAGCTCCTCAAGCTGCGAGCGTTCGAGGGCCTGGACGAAAATGCGATCGAGGAGATCGGCTGGCAGCAGCTCGAGCGCAACCACGCGGATCGGGCGGCCGCTGCCCACGAGATCGATCCCGATGCGACGGAGGCGGAGGTCCTCGAGCGAGTGAAGGACGACCACCCCGCGACGTTCGACGAGGCGCTCGAGGGCTACCGCGTCGCAATGCGGCGCGCCCGGCAGCACCTGATCGACCACGACATCGTGACCGTGCCCGACGACGAGCGGGTCGAGGTGATCGCCACCCCGCAGTACCTGCGCGGCGTGCTGCCGTTCGCTGCCTACTTCCAGCCGCCGCGCTTCGATGCCTCGCCCGTCGGGATCTACGTAGTGACCCCGGACGTGGACGGCGATCCGGGCGCCATGCGCGAGCATTACCGGGCGGCGATCAGCAACACCAGCATCCACGAGGCGTACCCGGGCCACCACCTCCAGCTCGCCCTGGCGGAGCGCCACCCCTCGCTGACGCGCGCCCAGGTCGATGCCCCCGAGTTCGTCGAGGGCTGGGGTATGTACAGCGAGCAGATGATGCGCGAGCAGGGCTTCGACGACGGGCCTGCGTTCCGCGTCGCCCTCGCCACCGACGCGATCTGGCGGGCCGCGCGGATCGTCCTCGACGTGCGCATGCACCGCGGCGAGGTCTCCATTGACGAAGCGGCCGATTTCCTGATCGAGCACACGGGCTTCGAGCGCCCGAACGCGCTGGCAGAGGCGCGCCGCTACACCTCCACGCCGACGTACAACCTGTCGTACCTGCTGGGGAAAGTGCTGCTGCTCGCGCTGCGCGACGAGGAACGGCGGCGCCTCGGCGGCGGGTTCTCGCTCCGCAGCTTCCACGACACGCTGCTCCGCGGTGGCTCACTGCCGATCAGCTTCCACCGTCGTGGGCTGCACGGCGAGGGCGTCACGCCAGTGCCCGGCGTCTCCCCCACCTCGGGCGCGGCCTAGGTGCTCGTCATCCCGGCGATCGACGTCGAAAAGGGTCGCTCACGGGTCGTGTTCTGGCCCGGCGTCTCCACCGGCATCGGCGCACCGACGGACCGGCCGGAACGGATCGCCGAGCATTTCGTGACCCAGGGCGCGCCCCTGATCCACGTCATCGACTTCGACGGGGCCCGCAACGGCGCGCCGGTCAACACCGACGTGATCGGCGCCATCGCCTCGCGGATCGCGACGCCGCTCCAGCTTGCCGGCGGCCTGGACTCGCCGGAGGCGATCCGGGTCGCGTTCGCAGCCGGCGCGACGCGCGTCGTGACGACCCTCGCGGTCGCCGATGACGCCGCGCTGCTGCGCGCCTGCGTGGAGGTGGCCGGAGACTGGCTCGCGGTTGGGCTCGACGCTCGACCCGACCGGCTCGCCGCCTTCCGATGGCATCGCGCAAGCCCGCCGACCTTGCGCGACCTGGTCTCGGAGCTCGTTGGTCGCGGCGTACGCCGCTTCGTGCTGGCCCACGCAACGGGCGAATCGGAGATCGACGAGATCGCCTCGCTCGCGCGTACCGTCGACGCGGAGCTGATCGTGGCGGGGGGCGTCTTGGACCTCGAGGGCGTCCGCCGCGTGCGCGACACGGGCGCAGCGGGCATCATCCTCGGCGAGGCGCTCCTGTCCGGGGCGATCGACTACCTGACCGCCCGTGAGGCCGCCGCATGAGTCCGTCCAGCCAATCAGGCCGCCGCGTCCCGTCGAAGGGCCGCAGCCTCCGCTCCGATCCGCGCCCGGATCCCATCGCCGGCGAAGCCGAGCTCGAGGAGATCGACCCGGCGAACGCCGCGGGAAGCGCGGCCCCCGCGGGCGTGCGCCCCGGTTCGCGTGCGGCGAATCGAGCGGCGAAGCGAGCCGCCACCGGCGTCCGTCCCAAGACCCAGCAGCGCGGCGGGCGGCGCTCGGGCAACTCCAATACGGCGTACATCGCCCTCGCACTTGCCGCCGTCGCGATCGCCGCCGTTGTCCTCCTCATCGGGAACCCGTTCGGGACGCCGGCCGCCAGCGCTGGTCCAAGCTCGGCGACCACCGTGGGGGATGGCACCTGCCCGACCAGCCAGCCTGCGCCGCTGGCGGCAGGCGAGTCACGCACGGTGACGATTAGCACGTCCAAGGGCAGCATCGTCATCAGGGTCGACGGTGTCCTCTCGCCGATCGCGGCGGGGAACTTCGTGGCCCTTGTCACCTGCCGCTTCTACGACGGCAGCGTGTTCCATCGCACCGCGGTCCTGCAGGACGGCACGCCATTCGTGATCCAGGGAGGGGCCGCGAAGCCCGGCACAGGCGCGATCCCGTACACGATCAAGGACGAGCCTGTCGCGACCAAGTACAAGCGAGGCACAGTCGCGATGGCGCGGACGCAGGCCCCCAACAGCCAGACCTCGCAGTTCTTCATCGTGCTCGACGACAAGGCCGAGCCGCCGCTGGTGTCGGCGAACACGTACGCGATCTTCGGCGAGGTCATCAGCGGCATGGAGGTCGCCGATGCGATCCTCGCCGCATCGGGCGGCGCAGAAACGCCAACTGACCCGGTCGTGATGATCAGCGTCACGGTTGGCGCCGCACCAGCCACGACCAGTTCACCCGCACCCACCGCTCCCAGCACGCCGGCGCCATCGCCGGCGTCGTCGACGGCGCCAACCACTGCCCCATGAGCACGAGGAGCCACCAATGACGACCGCCACCATCGCGACCGAGCTCGGCGACATCGAGGTCGACCTGTTCACCACGGCCGCCCCGAAGGCCACCAAGAACTTCATCGACCTCGCGAAGAAGGGCTTCTACGACGACGTGATCTTCCATCGCATCATCCCGGGCTTCGTGGCCCAGGCCGGCGACGGCCAGTACGGCAAGAAATCGGCGCTCGACGCGAACAGCGTCGGCAAGGGCGGGCCGGGCTACACGTTCGCGGACGAGCCGGTGCTCGGCGACTATGGGCGCGGCGCGCTGGCGATGGCCAACTCCGGACCCAACACGAACGGCAGCCAGTTCTTCGTCTGCGTCGCCGACCTGGCCGGCCGGCTCCCGAAGAACTACACACTCTTCGGGCAGGTGACGAAGGGCCTGGACGTCGTCGACAAGATCGTCAACGCCCCTCGCAACAGCCGCGACATGCCGGACGCGCCGGTCGCGATGACCTCGGTGACGATCGCGGAGGACTGACTTCGGCGGGCGTCTGCAATGCGCCCGTCATGCCTCCGCGGGGCCGCTGCCACGAAGAGTTAAGGGTTTTTCACAAAGTACGTGACGAAAACCCTTGGATTCAGCGCGCCCTTCAACTAGACTGTGGACGCACCGCGTTCGCGCGGCGTCAGCTGCCCCAGCGGCAAGGTCATGGGTAGGTTGGGTCAGGGTAGTCGGTGCAGCCGACGTGATAGATGCCCTTGACGCGTGGCAGAAGCGTCCGCTTCGGCGGATACCTTCACCGGGACAGCATCGGAGCGGCTCCTTCGGGAGCCGCTCCGAACTTTTTCCCCCGCTCGTTGCTACCTGCTGACGAGCCCCCCCGACGTGCTTGCCCGGCCCTGCCTGGAACGCCCAGAGAGCGGTACGACCGACGAAGTCCGTCCCCCCGCGCATCTACGCCCAGTCCTCCGTCGCGCCGCTCGCCCAGCGTTCCAGACGACGAAGGAAAGGCCGTGATCGCCAATTCGGCGACCTCCCGGGCATCGTACCGCTCGGCCAGCGTTCCAACCGCCTGGCCGACCGGATGGCTGGTTTCCACTCGAGGTCCCGGCAGATCTACCCCGTGATCTCGGCGCGTTCGGTGAAGAGCACGCTCACGAGCAGCGATCCGACGAGCCAGACGGCGACCAGGACGAGGGCCGTGTCCGGCGCGAGCGAGGGCGCGCCGCCGCCCCCGCCGCCGAATCCACCGCCACCCGTGTCGATCGAGGCATTTGCGACCGCGAACGGCATGTACTTGACGATGTCCGGCAGGAACACCGTGGCGAACAGCTCCCCGAAGTAGAACGCGAGCCCGGCGCCGATGCCGGCCAGCTGACTGCGCGCCAAAGTGGCGATCGTGAACCCCAGCGCTGCCTCCTCGACGACCGCGAACCAGCCGCGTGCCGCCATGGACGGAAGCCGCGCCAGCGTGTCGGCATCGGTCAGGCCCGCCGTCGAGATGCCCGCGATGGTGGCGCCCAGGAAGACCAGCGCCACCCCGAGCACGAAGGTGATGAGGAGCCCGAGCCCGATCATCACCGCGATCGCAGCGAACGTGACCAGCATGTAGCGTGCCCGGCTCTCGCCGCGCGCGACGGCGCTCTTGAGGGTTCCCCAGCTCCACTCGGAGCCTGCGATCGCGGCAGCGAATGTGACCGCGATGAGCCCGCCGAGCCCGAGCATGAACGACAGGACGAAGGTGTACGCGCCCGGGAACGTGAGCAGGGCGCGCGCTGCGACCCCATCGCCCGGGTCCGAGCCGCCCTGCCCCACGGTGGCTGAGGCGAGGATGATCAACCCGAGCAGTCCGACGAGCAGCCCGACCGAGACGAACGACGCAGGCCGACCGATCAGCTTGCGAAGGCCGGAGGTGAAGAGCCTCACGCCGCTGCCCCCGTGTCTGCGCCTGGGGTCCCGATGCTCCCGAACGTGCCTTCATGGGAAGCCGCCTCGCTCCCGCCGGTGAGCTCCAGGAAGAGCAACTCCAGGTCCGTGCCGGATTCGAGGCCGGAGGCGTACACGCCCGCTTCGGCGAGTCGCCGGTTCACGTCTCCTGCGCTCGACGGCTCCACGTGCACCGCCAGCCACTGGTCCTCGGCATCGCCTTGGTCGCGCGCCTCCACCGGAGCGAGCGCCTGGAGGGTGGCGGTCGCCGTAGCAACCTGCGCGCGGGGCACCCGGACGCGCACGACGCCCTGGTCGTTCAGCAGCGAGTCGAGGGTGCCCTCGCGGACGAGCTTGCCGCGGGCGATGATCCCGACCACGTCGGCGAGCACCTGCACCTCGGCGAGGAGGTGGCTGGACACGAACACGGTCTTGCCGGTCGAGGCGAGCCTGCGCAGCGTCTCGCGCATGGCCACGATTCCCGCCGGGTCCAGGCCGTTTGCGGGCTCATCCAGCAGGAGCAGTTTCGGATCGCTGAGCAGCGCTCCGGCGATTCCGAGCCGCTGCTTCATGCCCAGCGAGTAGCCGGCGACCTTGTCGCGCGCTCGGTCGCGGAGCCCAACGAGCTCCAGGAGCTCCTCGATCCGGCCGGCGGGCACGGGCGCGCCCGTCGCCGCGAGCGAGCGCAGGTTCTGCCGACCATTCAGGTACGGATAGAAGGAAGGCGACTCGACGAGCGCCCCGACCTCGAACAGTCGTCGCCGATCCCCGCGTCGAAACGGCTGTCCGAGCAGCTCGATCGTCCCCGCATCGGGATGGAGCAGGCCAGTGAGCAGCCGCATCGTCGTGGTCTTGCCGGCCCCGTTCGGCCCCAGGAAGCCGTACACGACGCCGTTCGGGACGGACAGGTCGAGGCCGTCGAGGGCAAGGCGCGAGCCGTAGCTCTTGCGCAGGCCGCGGGTGGCGAGGGCGAGGCCGCCCTGGGACGTCATGCGCGTATCTTGGGGGAATGGGACTTCCCACGCCCCGGGCATCGCGTTTCTGGCGCCGTGCCCTGCCGGTCATGTACGGATTCATCGGGTTCCTGGACCCGCTGATCCATCCGTCGTGGCAGGCATCCGGCGTCGGACTGCGCAACGTGGTCGAGCTGCGAGTCGCAGGTCGCCGGACCGGCGCCTACCGGAAGATCCTCCTGACGCTGCTCCGGGACGGGGACCAGTGGTTCCTCGGGCACCCGAACGGCGACGTCAACTGGACGCGCAACCTGGAGGCTGCCGGCACGGCCGACATCGCATTCCGGCGCCTGCCACCCGTGGCGGTCAAGGCACGGCGCCTGGAGCCGGGCGAGCTCCGGGACCGCGCCATCAGCTCGACGGGCCAGCACCCGTTTCCGGCAAACCTGCTGTATCGACTTGCCCGAGCACACATCCGCGCCGTCGGTGTCTTCTTCGCGATCGATCCGATCAGCGCGTAGGCCTATCCTCGAAAAGAGCCATGACCGAACGACGACCCCGCTTCGGGCTGCCGAGCCGCAAGACCAGCCCCACCCGCCCGGCGACGACCGCGCCGGCGCCCGAGGTGTCCATGGAGGCGCGCCCGGAGGACGTGGCGACGCCGGTCGAGCGGAGCGTCGTCGACGCGGCCATCTACGTCGCCGGCGTGCGCAGCCACTCGCCCACCACCGTCGTCGAGATGTCCAAGCTCCTGCACGACACGCCTGGCGGCATGGCCTGGATCGGGCTGTTCCGGCCGACCGAATCGCAGCTTCGCCCGGTCGCCGAGGAGTTCGGCCTCCACGAGGTCGCCGTCGAGGACGCCATCGTCGCCCACCAGCGGCCGAAGCTGGAGCGCTACGGCGACATGCTGTTCGTGGTCCTCCGGGCCGCGACGTACCTCGACGACGTCGAGGAGGTGGAATTCGGCGAGATCCACGTCTTCCTGGGGCCCAACTTCGTCGTCACCGTCCGGCATAGCCGGACGCCGGACCTCGGCAGCGTCCGCCACCGGATGGAGGGCGATCCGGAGCTCCTGGCGCTGGGGCCGGAGGCCGTGCTGTACGCGATCATGGACAGCGTCGTCGATGGCTACGCGCCCGTCGTCGCCGGACTCCAGAAGGACATCGAGGAGATCGAGGTCCAGGTCTTCCGCGGCGACCCCACCGTCTCCCGGCGGATCTACGAGCTGTCCGGCGAGGTAATCGAGTTCCAGCGGTCCACGCGGCCGCTGCACGCGATGCTCGAGGGGCTGGTTGCGGGCTTCGAGAAGTACGGAACGGACGAGGAGCTCCAGAAGTACCTGCGCGACGTCGCGGACCACGCCACGACCGTGACCGAGCGCGTCGTCGGCTTCCGCCAGAGCCTCACGGACATCCTCGCGGTCAACGCGACGCTCGTGAACCAGGCCCAGAACGAGGAGGTCAAGCGCCTGACCGAGGCGAGCTACCGGCAGAACGAGGAGGTCAAGCGGATCTCCTCGTGGGCGGCAATCATCTTCGCCCCGACGCTCATCGGCACGGTCTACGGCATGAACTTCGACATGCCGGAGACGCACTGGGCCTACGGCTACGCGTTCGCCCTGTTCCTGATGGCGGTCGTCAGTGTCGGGCTGTGGTTCATCTTCCGGAGGCGCGGCTGGCTCTGACCGGCAATGCGCGACGCTAGAGGCCGAGGACGAGCCGCGCGATCTCGAAGTAGATGATCAGGCCGGTGCCGTCGACGAGGGTGGAGATCAGCGGGGCGGACACGACCGCAGGGTCCACGCCCGCGCGCCGGAGCACCAGCGGCAGCGCTGCGGCGACGGTGGCGGCCCAGACGCAGATCGCGACGACTGCGATCGAGACGGCGGTGGCGATGTCCGCGGATACGCCCAGGAACCACGCCTGGCCGATCGCGGCGACGCCCATCACGAGGCCCATCACCAGACCGACGCGCAACTCCTTGAACACCAGCCACGAGATGTCGCGCATGGAGACCTCGCCGAGCGCCATCGCACGGACCACGAGCGTCACGGTCTGGCTGCCGACGTTGCCACCGGTGCCGATCAGCAGCGGGATGAAGAAGCTCAGTGAGACGACCGCGGCGAGCTCGCCCTCGAAGTTCTTGAGCACCGTGCCCGTGTAGCCCTGCGCGATGAACAGGAGCATCAGCCAGCCGACGCGCTTGCGCACAAGGAGCGGGACCGTCGCCAACCGGTATGGCAGGTTCAACGGCTGCGAACCGCCCAGCCGCTCGATGTCCTCGGTCGCCTCGGCCTCGATGACGTCCGCGATGTCGTCCTCGGTGATGATCCCGACGAGGTGGTCGTCGTCGTCCACGACGGGGATGGCTAGGAGGTTGCGGTCCGTGAGCAGGCGCGCCGCTGTTTCCTGGTCCGCGGAGGCGCGGACTCGAACGGTCGACGGCGCCATGAGCTTCTCGACGGGCGTGTCATCCGGGCTCAGCAGGAGCCGGTACAGCGACAGGACCCCGAGCAGGTGGCGCTCCGGATCCACGACGTAGACGTAGTTGACGGTCTCCGCCTCATCCACGAGCCGGCGGATCGCCGCGATCGCCTGCGCGGACGTCGCCTCCCGCGAGACCGCCACGTAGGCGGGCGTCATGATCCCGCCGGCGGTGTCCGGCTCGTACTGGCCGAGCTCGCGGATCTCCGCCGCCTCCTCCGGGGACATGCGGACCAGGATCTCGTCCGCCGCAGCGGGCGGGAGCAGCTCCACGACGTCCGCGGCGTCGTCCGGGTCCATCGTGCCCAGGAGCTGGCCGGCCTCGTTCGCGGACAGCGAGCGAAGGATCCGCGCCGCCTCGACGGGTGGCAGCTCCTCGAGGATCGCTGCGATCTCGTCGTCCGGCAGCCACTGGATGAGGACCGCGACCTCGCTGGGCTCCAGCTGGGGAACGAGGTCCGCCCACTCTGCAGGCCCGATCACCTCGGCCATGCCGAGGACGCCGTCGCGCTCGCGCTCACGGATCAGCGCCTGGACCTCGGTCAGGAGGTCGGCCGTCGCCTGAGTGGTCATGCCTTCACCTCCCGCGACACGGACCGGCCATGCCGTCGCTCAGGTGGGAGTGCTGGGGGCCTCGGTCAGGCAGGCCTGTCGAGAAGCCTGCGGATCGTAGGCGGGCGCGGAACCGTTCGCAAGGGTGGTTCTAGGCGAGCGCTCTCGCGTCCTCGAAGGCGGCATCGACGAGGGCGTCCAGCCTCGTGCGCCAGGGGACGAGTCCGGTCCCGAGGTGCGTGTTCGTGAGCACGACCACGGTGGTCCGGGAAGCCGGATCCACGACCACGCGGCAACCGGACGCGCCCGGGTGCCCGAAGGCGCCCGGTGCGACGTGGCGCGAGAGGCTCGCCGGGCCTGCCTCGATCTGGACCTCGAAGGTCAGGCCCCAGCCGATCTCGGCATCGTCGCCGAGCTCCGGCCAGAGCGGATGGTGGCCGCGCAGGTCCGGCTGCGGCTCCGTCAGGAGCGAAACCGTCGCGACGCGATGGATGCGCGGCCCACCGGGCGCGAAATGTGCGGCGAAGCGGAGCACGTCCCGGAGGCTGCTCACCACGCCGAACGCGGGATGGCCGAGTGCCAGCCCGTACTCCGAGTTGTACATCGCGCCGTCCGTTCCTTCGGCGAGGACGCCACGAACCTTCGCGATTCGACCGTGGGCCGCGAGGGGCGGCATGACCCACGTGGCGCCCAGGTTCATGCCTTCGACGACGAGTGACTGCACGAGGTCGGCATACCGCTCGCCCGTCACGACCTGGGCGAGGTGGCCCGCGAGCAGGTAGGCGTCGTCGCTGTAGTGGAACCGCTCGCCCGCCGGGAACAGCGGTGGCGCGGTGATCGCGTCCTCGATGATCGCCGCGAGCGGTGACTGGGCGAGGAGCAGCTCGTCAAGCTCTGGTGACTCGTACCGGAGGCCGGACGTGTGCCCGAGCAGGTGGCGAACGCGGATCTCCTCCCGGCCGTCATCGCGGAACCGGGGCAGGAGGTCGTGGACCCGCGTCTCCAGCGACAGGTCGCCACGTTCGACGAGGCTCATCACCATCGCGGCGGTGAAGCACTTCGAGATCGACGCGAGGGGCCAGATCGTCTCGGGCGAGGATGGCGTCCCGGGCGTGGCCTCGCCGGCATAGTGCTCGACGATAACGCGGCCATCGACTGCGACACCGACGGCGGCGCCGACGTACTCACCGGCCGAGATCGCCTGCTCGATGACCTCCGGAACGCGGCTGCTCACTGCGTCATCATCGCCGTTCAGATGGTCGCGAGCATGGCCGGATCGACCGCTACCATCGCCCGATGCAGGAGTTCCGCGATGTCCTGAGCGCGCTGGCCAGCGTCGCGATCGTGACCGGCGTCGTCGTCGGGTTCCTGCAGCTGCGGGCATTGCGCTCGCAGCGACAGACCGAGCACGTCATGCGCGCCTACATGCCCTTCCTCGAGGAGAACCTGACCCGCGCGTACTGGCGGGTCCACAACTGGGAGTACACGACCTTCGCGGACTTCCTCGCCGGCGCGACCCTCGAGGACTGGACCGACCTGGACCAGGTCACCACCTTCTTCGAGATGATGGGTGTCTTCTACAAGCGCGGCGTCGCCTCGCTCAGCCTCCTCGACGACCTCTTCGCCGGCTCCCTGCTGCTGATGTGGGCGAAGGTGGGCCCGCTCATCCGCGGCTACCGCGTGCACGCGAACGTTTACGACTACGGCCTCCGTTTCGAGGCGCTGGCGCAGGCGCTGGACCTGCGCCTGAACGAGCGCGGCGAGTCCCACGCTCCCTTCGTCTGACCGGCCGCACATGACCGACAGCGCCCGTGTCGATGCCGGAGCAATCGCCTATCGGGGGTTCCTGTTCTCTGATATGCGCGGCTTCACCGCGTTCGGTGAGCGGCATGGAAACTCCGCCGCGGCCGCGATGGTCGGCCGCTTCCTCGAGATCGCACGCGCGGCGATCGTTCGCCACGACGGCGACGAGGTCACGACGGAGGGCGATGCGATCCACGCCGTCTTTCCCTCTGCGTCCAGCGCCGTCCTGTGCGGGCTGGAGATCGTCGAGGCCGCCGCGGAACGGAACGCGCGGGAACCCGAGCGGCCGCTCGGCCTTGGCGTCGGGATCCATGCCGGCGAGGCGGTCGAGACGGCCGAGGGCTACATCGGCAGGGCGGTCAACATCGCGGCCCGCCTGTGCGCTGCCGCCCAGCCCGGCGAGGTGCTCGTCAGCTCGACGGTGAAGGGCATCACACAGGCGAGCATCACGGTCGGGTTCATCCCCCGGGGCCAGAAACGCCTGAAGGGAATTCACGACCCGATCCTCGTCTACGCGGTCACCCGCGACATCAACGCGAGGGCCGCGCGCGCCGTTCCGCGCTCCGTCGTGATGGGCGCTGCCGTCGTGATCGTGATCGCGATCGCCGTCTTCGCGGGATCGCAGCTGCTCGCGAACAAGAGCCCCAGCCCATCGGCATCCGCCGCTCCATCGGCCGCCGCCACGCCGGTGGCACAGCCCGTGGTCATCGGACCGTTGCCGATCGGGACATACGCGACGGCGAAGTTCCAGCCACCGATGACCTTCGACATCGTGGAGCTGGGCTGGACGGCCAATCGCGACCGGGCCGATGTGCTCAGCCTCGTCCGCGACGTTGCGCCCCGTGGCGGCATCCAGTTCCTGCGCATCCAGGAAGTAATCGCGAACCCGTGCAATGACAGCGGCGAGGGCGCGCAAACCGGGCTGGGTGCGGCGGAGGTGCTCGTACAGCTCGAGGCACTCGACCACCTGGAGATCACCAATCACAAGCCGGTGCAGGTCGGTGGCCTCCTGGGTCAACAGGTGGACATCGCCGTCGCGGACGGAGTCCTTGCCGCGTGTGGCGGGCTGGTCGGCGGGGAAGCAGCGATCTTCAATGCCGGCGATGAGGTGTGGAGCGCATCGTCCGGCGAGCGGTTCCGGCTCATCTCGATCGGCGTCGGCGACCAGGGGGTGACGATCGTGCTGAGCACGGAGTGGACGCAGACACCCTCCGTCCAGGAGCTCGAGAACCTGTACGAACTCGGCCAGCAGGTCCTCGACAGCGCGGGGTTCTGACAACTCGCCGCAACGCACTTTGAACCGGAATGCCCTGCGCTCAGCCATACGCCGTAGATGACCAGATTGGTCGTCTGGAGCGCACGGCCACGCGGGCCTGGTTCGGGAGGGCTACAGATCCGTGGCGCCGTGCTTCCAGAATCCCGGCATGGCGAACGCCAAGCACGACGTCGACACGGTCGCCGGCGACCTTTGGAGAGCCGCGAGCACCTGATCGGGCGCAGGCATGCGGCGATACGACGAGGTCTGGGCAGAACGAGGCGTGGCCCGACGTCGCGAGAGCCACGCCGCGTGACGGCTCAGGGGCCAGGCTGCCAGGCAACCCACTCTGCTCCCGTCGTATCGGCGAAGAGCTGCCTGGTGGATCCGTCCGCACTGATCATGGCGATCCCGACCAATCCGCCGTCGCCGATTCCCTGGTGACTGTATGCGAGCCACTCGCCGTCGCTGGACCACGAAGAACTGGACAGGTTCTCAGCGTCCGTTACGCCAAGGTCTCGTGCCGCGCTGCCGTCGGTCGGCCAGAGCGTGATGGCCCCCCCAACCGTGCCTCCGCCTGACCCCGGGATGTCCGCCACCGTCGCGAGCCATCGGCCATCGGGCGACCAGGCGGGCTGCGACCCGACCCCTAATTCGCCGAGGTTCTGCACGGCCCCGGTATCGATCGGAGCGATGCCGACGTGGAGGCCCTGATCGAAGAACGTTAACGCGAGCCTCGTCCCGTCCGGCGACCAGCTCGGCGCCGAGGCGGCCTCAAACGGCGCGGCGTTGACTCGACGGGAGGCACCATCGCCGACGCGGACGACCAACATGTCCTGCGTGTTCAGGTCGAGGGGCAACAAATTGCTTGCGAAGGCGATGGTCGCCTGGTCGGGCGACCATGCGAGCGGCCGAAGCGACCAGACACTCGGGACGAGGATCCGCTGGTCAGTCCCGTCCCCGTTCATGACCATGATGTTCTCGATCGACTGATCGCTCGTGTATTCGCCGCCACCGGAACCGCACGACTTCGGTGGCGGACCGTTGCGGAAGCGAGCGAAAAGAATCTGGCGACCATCGGGCGACCACGCGAACGCTCCGTCTCGCGGGCGCAGGCCGCTTTGGACCACCGACAGCACCCTGCCGGTGGTCGCCACCGTGGTCAGCCGCGGCACACAGTTGGCGTCCTGCGTGACGAGGTGGATGCTCTGCCCGTCGCCGGACCATGACGCCTCAATGGCCGGCCCGAGTCGTCGGGATTTGCCCCCGGCGGCCGGCACGATCCAGGCCGCCCCGGACGCGGCGTACAGGAGGTCGCCGCTAGGAGGCACGGGCGTACTGGCGGGCGGGGTCGACGACCGCGCGACCGTGGGCGTCGGCGGGATCGAAGACCCGGTCGCGGCAGGCGTAGTCAAAGTCGTGGGGCGCACGGAAGCCGGGGTAGCCGAGATACACCCGGCCAGGAGGATCGTGGCCGCGAACATGACTGCTGCCGGCTTCATCGAAACGTCTCCGGTGGGTGTCCGCTCTACATCCGCGCGTGCTGTGCTGAGACGCCGGGCCCGAGCGTACGTTACGGGGCTCACCCCCCGGCGACCGCCGCCGTGCTCGAAGCGCTCGCTGCCGTGAGGTCATGCGGCCCTGTTGCGGCAGGCTGAGGCACCCCCCGGATAAGATGGCCGCTCGCGCGCCTGTAGCTCAGTGGATAGAGTGTCGGCCTCCGAAGCCGAAGGTCGCAGGTCCGAATCCTGTCAGGCGCGCCACTATCCTCTCTCGGGACAGCGTGGACACCTGTTTCACGACATCGACGACGAGTGTGGGCGCGGCTGGTAGTCGCGGCCGGCGTCGAGGACGATCTTCCTCGTCGATGTGAGACGAACCACGTCGCTGACGTCGCCTGACCGGCTGCTGTCGATGCGGCTGACTCAGGGGACGGAGGCGACCGCTGTGAGCGTACCGAACATCGTCCGTTGCTGAAGGTCGCAGTAGAAGTAGTAGGTGCCCGCCGCGATCGCGGGTAGCCTGAGCGTCTCGCGTTGGGGGGCGAGGAGCCACGCGCTCGTGGCGACTGGCTCGGCGCGATCGGGATCCCGATAGATCGCGAAGTTGTGCAACATCGTCGAATCCTCGTCCACGAATTCGATGGTCAGCGGCTGGCCCGCCCAGGCTACGAGCCTGGTCGTGTCGAAACCGCAGGCCGCCGCACCGACAGGCGCGACGATCGTCAGCTCGGACGACGGATCCGACGCCGCTTCGCTTGAGACCTTCTCGCACTTGGCCGACCAGGGCGACTCCGTTCGTGCAGGATCGATCGTCGCGCTCGCCCCGGGTCCGGCGCCGCCCGGCGACGCACACGCGATCACCGTCCCACCTGCCAGCACGAGCGCTGAGAGACGTCTGAAGAAGCGCATGAGCCACCATCCCAGGCGTGTCCGTGGCATAGCGCCCGTCAGGAACGGGAGCGTGAGGCGCCGAGGTGCTATCGACCGGAGAGTCAGTCCCGCTTTCATATCCATCTCCCTGTGCTCGTGGCGAGCGTGGTCGGGCGAGCACGAAGCTAGAACGCGGGCTTGTTCCGGGAAACGTGGAAACCCCCGGACTTTGCCTGAGCCGCTCTATGAGGCAGGGGCGGCTGCGGGTGACACAACGAACCGATGTGCGAGTTCCGAGCGAGACCGACTCTGCAGGTTGGCGTAGAGCCGACGCCCAGCTGCAGGTCTTCGAGGACGCCTGGCTCGCGCTGATTGTCGACCTTGATATGTCCAATGGCGCCGGGCGCACGCCTACACTCGGCCGATGCCGACCTGCACAACCTGCAGCGCGAGCAATGCCGATGATTCGCAGTTCTGCGCCAGATGCGGGTCTCCGCTTGAGACGTCCACCGCAGCGCCGCGCGAAATTCGCAAGACCGTAACGGTCGTCTTCACCGATGTGACTGGCTCCACGGCGATGGGCGAACGTCTCGATCCAGAATCGCTGCGGCGAGTGATGAGCCGCTACTTCGTGACCATGCGCGCGGTCCTGGAACGCCACGGCGGGAGAGTCGAGAAATTCATCGGGGACGCGATCGTGGCTGTCTTCGGGGTCCCTTCCCTCCACGAGGACGACGCGCTCCGCGCCGTGCGGGCCGCTGCGGAGATGCGGGCTGCGCTTGCTTCGCTGAACGAGGAGCTGATGGCGGACTGGGGCGTCACGATCGCCGTGCGCACCGGGGTGAACACCGGAGAGGTGGTACCGGTGACCCAGTCGCGGGGGAGGCTCTGGTCATCGGCGATGCCGTGAACGTGGCGGCCCGCCTTGAGCAGGCCGCCGCCCCCGGCGAGATCCTCCTCGGTGCGGCCACCCATCGGCTTGTTCGCAACGCAGTGGTGGTCGAGCCCGTTGAGCCGCTGACGCTCAAGGGCAAGGCCGAGCCCACCATCGCCGTTCGCCTCGTGCAGGTGATCGAGGGCGTCGAAGCGTTCGCACGTCGGCTCGATTCGCCGATGGTCGGTCGCGAGCGGCACCTCGATTCGCTACGCCGAGCGTTCGAGGGTGTGGCGGCTGACAACGCCTGCCACCTGTTCACGATTCTCGGTACCGCTGGGGTCGGAAAGTCGCGCCTCGTGGAGGAGTTCGTCAAGGACTTGGGGGGTCGGGCCGAAGTTCTCCGCGGCCGCTGCCTCTCGTACGGACAGGGCATCACCTTCTGGCCGGTCGCCGAGGTCGTCAAGGGCGCGGCTGGCCTGCAGGACTTCGACGAGTCCGAGGCTGTGCAGAGCAAGATCGTCGATCGTCTGGCCGGGGATGAGTACGCCTCGGCGATCGCCAATCGTCTCGCACAGGTGATCGGCGTGACGTCCGGCTCGGCTCCCCCCGAGGAGGCCCAATGGGCAGTGCGCAGGCTGCTCGAGATCCTGGGGGCCGGGGACCCGGTGGTCGTCGTGCTCGATGACATTCACTGGGGGGAGCCGGCGTTTCTCGACCTGATCGACCACGTCGCCGATTCGGCGCGCGACGCCTCGATCCTCCTCCTCTGCACGGCGCGCCCCGAGTTCCTCGATACCCGAGGCGGCTGGGCTGGCGGCAAGATGAATGCGACCTCCATCCTGCTGGAGCCCCTCAGCGACGCCCAGAGCGAATCCCTCATCTCGAATCTGCTCGGCGCGACGGACCTGGCCGAGGACGTGCGCGTCCGGATCGTGCATGCCGCGGAGGGCAACCCGCTCTTCGTTGAACAGATGCTCGCGATGCTGATCGATGATGGTCTGGTCCACTCTGTTGATGGCCATTGGGTTGCGACCAGCGATCGGTTGGAGGTCGCTGTTCCGCCCACGATCGCGGCGCTCCTCTCCGCGCGGCTCGATCGGCTCGACGCTGAAGAGCGCGAGGCCATCGGACGTGCGTCGGTGGTCGGCAAGGTGTTCTATCGCGGCGCGGTCCTCGAGCTGTCGAGTGAGTCGATCGGCGGGCGGATCGATGCGCTGCTCCAGGCGCTGGTGCGCAAGGACCTGATCCGGCCAGACCGGTCGACGCTGCTTGGAGAGAGCGCCTTCCGATTCCGCCATATCCTGGTCCAGGAGTCCGCCTACGGCGCCTTGCCCAAGGATCTGCGCGCGACGCTCCACGAGCGCTGCGCCGACTGGCTGGAGCGGGCGGCAGGCGACCATGCCGATGAGCAGGGTGAGATCATCGGCTATCACCTCGAGCAGGCGTACCGGTATCGCAAGGAGCTGGGAGCCGTTACCGGCGTGCACCGGGCGATCGCCCGCCGGGCGGCAGCACGCTTGTCGTCAGGTGGACGCCGGTCGTTCGCGCGGTCGGATTTCCCATCCGCGATCAACCTGCTCTCGCGCGCGGTCGATTTGCTTCCAGACGAGGACCCAGATCGGATCGCACTCCTGCCCGATCTGGCGAGCGCCCTCGAGGAGGCCAGCCGGAGCGGCGAAGCAGACGCGATCTGGGCGGAGGCGGTCGACGCCGCTCGCATCGTCGCCGACGACCGCCTCCTCGCGCACGCCCTGATCCAGCGCTGGCGGTGGCGGCTCAAGCGCCCAGAAGATGTCGAGGAGGCCAAGCGCGATCTGCAATGGGCAATGAGCATCTTCGAGGCCGTCGCGGATGACCGCGGCCTGGCTCGCGCCTGGCTGCTGCGCGGGAACATCGGCTGGTCCTGGAACCGGCGGGCTGCTGAAGAGGAAGAGGCCGTCGAACACGCCCTGGCACATGCCCGCAAGGCCGGCGATGCATACGAGGAACATGACTGCTTCGGGTCGCTCGCCCGCACCCTCGTCCGTGGCCCAACGCCGGCGCAAGCCGGGATCGATCGGTGCGCGGAGCTGTTGTTGCAGTACACCAACCAGAGGAGCGTCGAGGCCTCCATGTACCACGCGCTGGCGCACCTCAACGCCCGGCTCGGCGCATTCGACCAGGCTCGAGAGTTCGCTATCCGCTGCCGGGCCTTCTACCGAGACACCGGACAGCAGACGATGTTCGATCTCTTTGCGGAGATCCACGGTGACATCGAGATGCTCGCCGACGACCCGGCCGCGGCGGAGCGCGTCCTTCGTGAGGGCTACGATGCACTGGAGGCCCAAGCCGAAGAACGGCCATTTCTCGACGCGCTCGTTGCCCGCTCGATGTGCATGCAAGAGCGCTGGGGTGACGCGGAGCCGTACGCAAATTTGGCTGCCTCCGAAGCGCGCTCCGTCTTCGGTTCCCTTGGGAAAGGCTCACTCGCCCGGGTGCGGGCGCACCAGGGACGAGTTGGCGAAGCGGAGCTTCTCGTGCGGGAAGCCGTGGCTGAGCTCGAAGGAACGGACTTCCTCACCGACCGCGCCGACGTCCTGACCGACCTCGCCGATGTTCTCCTCGTGGCCGGGCGAGCCGATGAGGCTGCAGATGCGCTGGACCTGGCCCTGACGCTCTACGAGCAGAAGGGAGACATCGTCACCCCTCCGCGGATCCGGGCCCTACTCGATGGCATCCGGCCAGTTTGAAGGGATCCACTCGTCGAGGCTCGGCGCGGGAAGTGCCTCGCCGCGCAGCGCGCGTCCAACACCTGTCGGGCGCACCACGAACGCCTGTTCTATTTCCGTCGTATCACAAGCTCGGCGATCACTGGCGCTACATGCCGAGTGCTGCGGCTCCCGTCGGAATGGGGCGGACCGACAAATTCGCGCCCTGGTCATTCCGTTGCACGGTCTGCAAGGAGGCGCGCCGCGAGCCCTTCGGCGGTCTCGAGGGCGCCCTCGACCCAGGCACCGTTGCGTGAGAAGACCTCGCCGCAGAGGTGGATTGGCAGCGTTGGGTTGGGTTGCGCGGCGAGGTCCATCATCTCGTCCGAGCTGTAGCCCGAGCGCCAGAAGTGCCAGGCGACCTCGCGCGGGTCGGCTCCCCAGTGCTGGAAAGCCGAGCCGGCTCGTGAGGGGACTGCCGCGCCGGGATGGGCGGTCGCCAGCCACCCTCGCAGCGCCTCCAGGAGGCCTGGTGAGGCCGGCTCTCCCCGACTCCGGCCATCCGCAAGGGCGACGATCGGCTCGTTGTGCCTGTAATCGGTGAAGGCGGCAAGCATGGCGGCCGGTCGATCCGGAGCCTCGTCGAAGTAGAAGATCTTCCGGTTCGGCAGGTCGGTGGTCGTCCGGAGGCCGGTCGGGCCATTCGGGCCGTCGCGCCACCAGGGTCGGTCGTACCAGCAGTAGAGCTTCGTGCCCGGGAAGCCCTCGATCGATCGGTACAGCCGCCTCCACGTCGGTTCGTTGATGACCGGTGAAGCGTCGGCGAGCGCCTCCAGAGCCGGGATCGGCAGCGTCAGAACGAGGCGCTTCGCGCGCACGCTCGAAGCGTTAGTAGAGCCGATGAGGACGCTCCCCTGCTCCACCTCGACCCGTCGGACGTCGTGGGCGAGCCGAATGGTGCCGCCGAGCGCCTCGAACCGCCTCGCGAGCTCGCGCGGGATTCTGTCCATGCCGTCCACGGGCACGCGCGCCTTGCCCGACGGATAACCGGTGCCCATGACGTATTGGATCGCGTCGCCGGCATTGTGCGGCCGGATGCCGGAGTCGTAGCCAAAGGCGTCGGTAGCGAAGCGATGGCCTTCCGGACTCAGGATCGTCGCGACGGCCTCGGCGATCGACCAATCTGTGAGTGCCCGACCACCAAACGTCGCTGTCGCCCTGTGTCGACGCCAGCCGGCCTCGTCGAGCTCACGGGCCTGCGGCACGATCTTGAGGAAGGCACCGGTCATGAGATCGACAGCCGACCGTCCCGCCTCTCCGGCCGGCAGGTCGTAGCCTCGGCCGCCCTCGGGATCGTCCGTGCTGCGGCCGATGACGCCGCGGAGTAAGGTCCGCTCGGGCTCTTCGGCGGGATCGAACGCCCGCGCCTCGATCCCCAGCTCGTCGACGACCGACTGAACCAGCCGATGCCCGGACATGTAGCGCATGCCGCCGAGCTCAATTGGATGGGCCAGGCCGTCCACCTTCACGGACCAGAGCCGGCCGCCGATCCTGTTCGACCGCTCGAAGATCGCGATCCGCCAGTCAGGTCGCGCCTGGATGAGCCGGTACGCGAGGTATGTCCCGGCCGCGCCCGCCCCGACGATCGCGACGTCAAGCTCTGCGCCGTCCGGGGTCGTGGGTGGAGGCGTCATGTCGGGAGTATGAGCCGGGCGATGCCTGCCGAAGCAGCGCCGGACGCGAGCAGGTTCGGATCCGGACGACCAAGCCCTGGAGATCCGGCATCTGCCGAGCAGATCAGGCAGGGTCGTCGCCGAGGCGTACTTCGAAGGCGATGTCCAGGTCCGTTCGACAGGTCTAACAGGTGGTATTGGCGACACAGAGGATCCAGCGGGCCCACACTGGCGAGACGAGGGTCGGTTCGTGACCGCTCGCATGCTCGCGAGGTGCTCGCCGACACGACCGGCGCGCGGACACACGGGATGATCTGCGGGTCGTAGCGGGCTGGATGATGCGCACGAGCCGGGCCGCGTCCGAGACCAATCCCCCGCTGCAACCACGGCAGCCAGAACCTCGACCTGTCGCACCGTGCGAGTCCGCGGCAATGAGCCGCGCAGATACCCGTCTCTCATGCCAATCGCCTGGCCGCGGCGATCCACTCATCGCGGCCCTCGATCGGCATTCGATAGGCTGTTAACGCGTGTCCGACACCTGTCGGGCGCGCCACGCTTTCGTCGTATCGGGACCATCCGCGTCTGGCATGATCCGCGACCATGGCCCAGGCAACGCCTCAACCGCCCGCGCCCGACGCCGCGGCGGCCCCGGCACCCCCGCCCGCGGTCGCCTTGCCCGCACCCGCGGCGGTCGCACGACGGCCCGGCCTTGACCCCGCCACGCTCCGGCAGACGTTCCTCGTCGCCGCCGTGTTGGCGGCGCTGTTCTTCGGTACGCAGGTCCTCAATGAGGCCCTGCCCGCCGTCGCGACGACTGTCACACCGGGCGATGCGATCGACATCGGTGGCGGTGCGCGGATCACGACGCTCGATGGCTGGGTCGTCACGACTCACGAGAACAGCGCCGGCATCCGCCTCGAAAAGGGCGTTGTCGTCATCGATCTCTATCCCGAGACGGTCGGCGGCAACGCCGGCGCCCTCGCGCAGGCGTACCTCGATGAGGTCCTGAAGCCGGGCGCGACGCAGCTGACGACCACGGAGGTCGAGGTCGCGACCGGCGACAACGGCACGGCGGTGAGGTTCAACTACCAGGGCCTGTTCGAGGGCGTGGAGGTCCCGATCGAAGGCGAGGTCACGGCGGTGTTCATCGGCAAGCAGGGCATCGTCGCCGACGCCTGGTCGCGCCAGGGTGATCTCGCGAGCCTCCTCGGCGAGGTCAACGCGATGCTCGAATCGATCGAGGTGGTGTCGTGACCGCCGCCGCGCCGCTCCCGGTTTCCGCGCCAACACCCGCCGCACCGGCTCCAGCCCCGGTCCGGCCGGCCGGCCTGGGTGACTGGACGGAGCAGGTCTCGCTGATCCAGCCGAAGCAGGCTTCGTTCTGGCTGTTCTCGGCGCTGCTCCTGATCTGCGGCGTCGGCTTCATCGACGAACAGCTCACCTTCGCGAACGCATCGACGACGGCGTGGCTCGTGGGCCTCGTGCTCCTCGCGCTGTACGCGGTCCCGGTCTACCTGCTCGTGAACACCCTCGACCTGTTCGAGCGCGAGCCCCGCTCGCTGCTGATCGGCGCGCTCCTGTGGGGCGCGATCATCGCCACGTTCCTCGCCGGCCGGATCAACGACCAATGGGGCGAGATCGTCCAGAAGCTGTTCGGCGCCGAGTTCGCGCGGGAGTGGGGCGCCGCGCTCATCGGGCCTGGCGTGGAGGAGCTGGTCAAGTTCCTGGGCGTGGTCGTTATCTACCTCATCGCACGGAGCGAGTTCGACGACGTCCTCGACGGCTTCGTGTACGGCGCGCTGGTCGGCCTCGGGTTCACGCTCGAGGAGGACATGTACTACTTCTTTACCCACTTCGTGGGGCAGGCGGGCGCGTCAGACCTCGGTGGCCTGTTCGAGGGCTTCTTCCTGCGGATCATCGTGGGCGGCCCCTATTCGCACGTGCTGCTGACCGGGCTCACCGGCATGGGCCTCGCCTGGTACGTCACGAGACCCGACATCCCGAAGAGCCGGCGCCTGCTCGCGGCCGTCCTCCTCTACGTCGCCGGCGTGGCCGCGCACTTCGTGTGGAACTCACCACTCCTGAACGACATGCTCGGCAACGACCCGGACGCCGCGACATGGATCCTGTGGGCCGCGATCAAGGGCCTGCCGTTCCTGATCCTCCTCGCCGTCCTGGTCCGGGTGGCGATCCGTCGAGAGCAGGGGTGGGTCAGGGAGACACTCGCCGACGATGTCGCGGCCGGGCTCGTGACGCCCGCGGAGCTCGAGACGCTCGGCGACCTCCGGCGACGCCGAGACGCGCGGCGAGCCGTCGCGGCTCGCAAGGGCATCGAGGGCGATCGATTGATGGCGCGGCTCCAGCACGCCCAGGTCGCGCTCGCGGTCATGGAATCCAGCACGGCACCAGACCGGGAGGCGCGGCTCACGGCCGCACGGGAGCTGATCCTCGGCCTTCGGGGTCAGCTCGATGCACTGCCCGATCTCGGCGCCGCGGGCGCCACCGCCGGCCTGCCGCCCGGGCCTCCCGCCGCATTCGCCCCGACCCATCGAGTGCCCGCTGAAGGTCTCGCATCGTGGGCACTCCCGAATCCCGCGGGGACCGGCACGGCCCTGTCTGGCGGCCTGGAGCTCCAGCTCGTTGCTTGGGTTGGAGATTGGGCGCAGGTCAGGGCCTCGAATGGCTGGATGGGCTGGGTCGACGCGCGGCGCCTCATCGCGAGGGTGACGCCGCCCAACTGATCGGGGATCAGCCGGCGGCAACCGCCTGCATCGAGACGAGCCGTCCGAGGACGGCGCTCGCGAGATCGTCGACATCGGCATCGGTGGTCGGCGTGGCGAGCGAGCCCATGCCGCGCGGCGCGAGGTGGAAGCCATCGAGTAGAAGCCCGACGAACAGCGCTGCCTGCGGGCTCATGCCGTCGGGCGGGACGAGGCTGGATCCCGGGAAGACCTCGAAGATCGAGGCGATCCCGCCGACTCGCGCGTCCAGGCCGGCGCGCTCGATGCCGGCCGCAATCGTCGTGCGCAGTCGATCGCCGAACCGCTCCAGCTCCGCGTACCGCGCGGGTGTCATGTGCCGCAGCGTCGCCAGCCCGGCCGCTGCCGAGACCGGGTTGCCGTTGAACGTGCCGCCGTGGACCAGCGCGCCGGTCCGCCGGGCGTCGAACTGGGCCATCACGTCCTCGCGCCCGCCGAACGCGCCGGACGGATAACCGCCGCCAATGATCTTTCCGAGCGTGGTGAGATCCGGCCGCACGCCGCCGAGCCGGCCCTGCGCGCCATTCGGCCCGATCCGGAACGCGATGACCTCGTCGAACACGAGTAGTGCCCCGATGCGCGTCGCGAGCTCGCGCAGGAAGCGGAGGAACTCGGGTGGCGCGGCACGCACGCCGCCGGCGCCCTGGACCGGCTCGATGATGATCGCGGCGAGATCGTGCTCCCGCCCCGCCAGCACCCGCTCGACGCCCGCTGGGTCGGCCCACGGGAGCTCGAGAACGAGGTCTGAGGTTGCCCTCGGGACCCCGGGCGTCCACGCGACCGCGATGTCGTGGGTCCCGTGATAAGAGAGCTCGAACTTCGCGATGAGCGAACGGCCCGTGAAGGCGCGCGCGGCCCGGAGCGCGAACATCGTCGCCTCCGTGCCGGAGTTGGTGAACCGGATGCGCTCGATCGAGGGCACGCGGGCGCGAATCACCTCGGCCAGCTCGATCTCCGTCTCGGTCGGGGCGGCGAAGGCCGAACCGCGACGTACCTGCGCCTCGACGGCCGCGACCACCTCCGGATGGGCGTGGCCGAGGATCAGCGACGTGTAGTTGCCGAGGAAGTCGCGGTACTCGTTGCCGTCGACGTCCCACGTCCTGATCCCCTCGCCGCGGACCAAGTACGGCGGGTACGGGGCGCTGTAGATCGTCGTCCGGGTCGAGCCGCCCGGCAGGGATGCCGCCGCCCGTTCGAACATCGCCGCGGAGCGCGGGGTTCGGGCGAGGTACGCGTCGGCGAGCGTCGGGCTCATGCCGGGATGATGCGCTTCCCCTCGGCGCGCATGAGCTCCGCTCCCCCGGTGCGCCGGATGCGCGCGTGCCAGGCGCCGGTCTCGCCGTGGAGATCGACGACGACCTCGTCGCCGCGCTCTGCGGACGCGAGGTACTCCAGGCGCCAGGTCTCGGCCGTGTCGAGGGGGACCGGACGCCAGCCGGCGGCCTCGAGGGCCTCGTCCAACCAGTCCACGTAGACCGCGTTGTTGACGTGGTCCAGCGGGTCGAGGTCGCGCGGCCGCACGTCGAGCGTGAGCGACAGCGCCGGTGCCCCCTCCGGCGGTGGCACGCGCAGGATCTCGTCGGTGGCCTCCGGGTTGACGAAGACGACCCCGAAGTCGTCCGGGATACGGACGATCCGGTTGCGGCCATCGAGCAGCACCCAGTCGGTCGTCACCCGGGCCGACAGGCGCCCGTCGGCGAGCCGGCACTCGGCGAGCCGCCGCGCCCAGATCCGGCGATGACCCACCACCGCCGTGCTCACCTGGAGCTCCTGGCCCATCGGGATCCCGGCGCGCAGCTCCAGCTCCACGCCGCGAACCACCCAGCCCATGCCACGGGCCTGGTACCAGTCGCGATCGAAGCCCAGATCCTCTGAATGCCGCCACGCGACGTCCTGGGCATAGCGGAGAAGCGTTGACGTGCGTGCCCGCCCGTTCGGGCCAGCCTCGTCGAAGCGCACCCGATAGCTGGTCGTGTAGCCGTTCTCGACACCGGGGAAGGGGCGTGCGGCCGCGCCGGTCAATCCGTCCACGACGGAAGCCTAGACCGGGTGCGCGTCAGGCGGTCCGGCGCTCCATGTCCACGGGCTGGACGGCGGGCCGGCCGAGCGTGTCGATGACCGTCTCGTACCGCGTCCGGGTGCGAACCTCCGCGATGCGATCGGCCTTGGTGCGCAGGGCGCGCAGGCGACGCGCGGCGTCCGGTGTCCAGGCGCGCGAGTAGACGCGGGTCGCCTCGCTTCGGATCGCGGCCGCCTCGATCCGTCGGCTGCGTGCCTCCAGATCCGCGACGGCGTCGAGCACGGCGCGGTACAGGCCTGGCATGACTTCGGAAACGGGCAGTTCGTCCACGGGACGGCAAGGATGGGGTGCCGGCCGGGTGCCGGACATCGGACACAGGTACCACCCGCTCCGCCGTTCGTTCGACCCGGCGTCAGTCGCCGCCGTGCCAGCCGGAGCGCACCTCGAACGGCCCGAGATCGCCGACGGGCGGGGGCCATGCCTCGTCCACCCGCTGGACGTGCGCACCGGGCGGTCCCTCGCGCAACGCCTTGACGAGATCCTGGAGGCGGTGCAACGGGCCCTCCGCGACGACGCGCACGCGGCCCGACGACTCGTTCGAGACCCAGCCTTGCAGCCCGAGTCCGGTGGCGACCCGCCGCGTGTAATAGCGAAAGCCGACGCCCTGCACGCGACCGTGGACGTCGGCCTCGAGGCGGGCCAGGTCGGTCACGCCGCCCAGCCCATCGCGAGCGCATCGACAACCAGCTCCGGGCTTACGTTGCCCTCGAGGCGCTCGCCGGCGAGATCCAGGCGCCGCAGCTGGGCGGCAGCGAACGAGGGGGGCAGGCGTCCGGCCGCCTCCTCGAGATCATCGAGCAGGTCAACCTGGCGCACGACCGCGCGCTCTCCGAGTCCGACGAGGGCGAGGTCGCGCGCGACGTCTCGCCAGATCGCGACCAGGGTCAGCGCGGCGGCGCGGCGTTCGGCAGCGGGCACGCGCGCCGCGGGAGCTCCCGGCTCAGCGTCCGCAGGGACGGCGGCGGCCGCTACGGCTGCCTTCCTGCTCCGGGTTGGACGTGCCGGCGTCGAAGCGCCCGATGTGCTCGATTCAGTGGCCCGGCGCACGGCAAGGGCCAGCTCCCCGGCACGTGCCAGCAAGTCCCGCCCGATGCGCAACCGATCGGCGCGCGTGGCCCCGGCGAGGTCGAGGAGCGTCCGACCGACCTCGCTTCGAATGGTGAGCGCCTCGGGCACGCGCGCGAGGGCCATGGCGTCGCCGGGCCTGCCGGCCGAGAGCCGGGCGAGGCGGGCTGCGAGCGGCGCGTCGACGAGACCCGCGTCCACCAGGATCTGCTCGACGTCGGGGCGAGCGACCGGTCCAAGTCGGATCCGGCTGCAGCGTGAGCGGATCGTCGGCAGGAGCCGCTCCTCATCGGATGCCGTGAGGATCAGGACCGTGTTTGCCGGCGGTTCCTCCAGCGTCTTGAGAAACGCCGACTGGGCATCCTCGGTCATCCGATCCGCGGCGGCCACGATCGCAACCCGCGCGCCGCCCTCGACGGGCAACAACGCCAGGTCGCGAACGAGGTCGCGGACGCCCCGGTCGTCGCGTCCCCCGATGGGAATCACGAGGCCGGCGCCGATCGGAGCCAGCCGATGGAGGTCCGGGTGGTTGCCGTGCTCGAGCGCGCGGCAGCCCCGGCACTCCCGACACGGCCGGATGGACCGGTCGTCCGCGCGGCAGAGCAGGCCGGCCGCGATGTCCTCCGCCAGCGTTCCCTTGCCGACACCGGCGGGGCCGGTGAGGAGCAGGGCGTGCGGCATCCCGCTCGCCAGCATCGCGACGACGGCGTGGACGGCCGCCGATTGCCCGCGGGTGCGGAACCGGTCTCCGGCCACGAAAAGCTCCGGGACGCCGCCTCAGTCGGCGGTGTCGGCCTTCTTGCGCGTTGTCCGGCGCTTCGGCGCGTCGGCGGCAGGGGCCGCCTCTGCGTCCGTCGCCGCCGTGGCTGCGGTCGCCTTCGTCCGGCTCGTGGTCTTCGCGGGCGCCTTCTCGGGCGCCCTGGTGCGTTTGGCCACGGGCGCCGCCTCAGCCGCGGTGGCTTCGGTGGACGTCACTGCCACTGCGGCCCGGCGCGCGGGTGCGCGACGTGCCTTCACGGGAGCTTCCGTCGCGCCCGCGGCGGCTTCGGTGGCGGGAGCCTCCGCTGCCGCACCCGCCGGCCGACGACCACGCCGTGGCGCGGCTGCCGGGGCAGCCTGCTCAACCGGCGCAGTGCCGGCCTCGCTGGCCATCACGGGCGCCGGGTCGCGACGCGGTGCTGCCGCAGGGCGCGAGCCGAGCTGCGCGCGCAGCATCGCCTCGATCTCCGGCGGGACCTCGCTCCACGGCTCGTCACCGGTACCCCTCGGCGCCGGGCGCGGGGCCGGCCGGAACGCCGGCCGATCGTTGCGCTCCACGCGATCGTTGCGCTCGACGCGATCGTTCCGGTCGCGGTTGAAGTTGGGCTCGCGATTGCCCGGGGCGGGCTGCTGGAAGCCCGAGCGGGTGCTGCCCCGGCCACCACCGAACCGCTCGCGGTCCAGGGCTGCCGCGTACGCACCGCCGCGACCGCCGCCGCGAACCCCACCACGGTTGCCGTCACGCTGACGGCGCTCCGCGATCAGGTACTCGGGAACGGCGGGCTCGTCGAAGTCCTCCTCGTCGTCAACCTCCGGCGCGGGACGCCGCGCCGCCGGGATGCCGATCTGGGAATCCCACACCGATCCGAAGGCCGACGCGGCCCGGCGCGCAGGCGCCGGCATCTCGTCGTCCTCGGGGTCCGCGCCCTCGCCGGCCGCGGCGATGGCGCCCGGCTCACGCGCGGGACCAACCGGCGCATCGCCGAACGGTCCGTCCTCGCGGCCGCGTGATCGCCCTCGCCCACGACCGCCGCGGCGGCGGCGGCGGCGACGGCCCTCTTCGCTCATGTCGTCGCCACCGGCGAGGCCCGCCTCACCGGGCTCGAGGTCCTCGGCAGCCTCGTCGAGGTCCAGGTCCGACGGCTCCGTGGTGGTTGCGGCCGGAGCTGCCGCGCGAGCGCGCGACAACTTTTCGCCCGGCAGCGCCACGACGGCTGGCATCTCGCCGCCATCGCTCGCCACGTTGGCAGTCGCAGCGATCCGGGACCGGCCACGCGGCGCGGCAACCGCCGCCACCGGCGTGCCGACCACGCGGCGTGTCCGGCCGCGACCGCGGCTTCGATCGCCGGTGCCCTCGGTCATCTTGTCCGGCACCTCGGTCATCGACAGGTCGTCATCCGCGGCGACGCGGCGGCCGGAGCGGGACGAGCCCTTCTCCACCTTGGCGATCTGGACGATGTCGGTGAACAGGTCCGCGACGTCCATCAGGTCCGACGAGGTGTTCCCGCGGAAGCTCACGACCTCGACGCGGACGCCCATCTCCTGGACGGCGCGGATGGCCGGCGCGAAGTCACCGTCGCCGGACACGACGATCGCGACATCCAGGTTCCGGGCGGTCTTCATCATGTCGACGACGAGCTCGATGTCGAGGTTCGCCTTGACCTTGCCGTCGCCGTACTTGCGGATGTCCTTGCTGACGACCTTGTACCCGCTCCGGCGCAGGAAATCGTGGAAGTTGCGCTGGTTCTCGTTGTCCGGGTCGAGGCCCGTGTACGCATACGCGCGGACGAGGTCGCGGCCCGCGCTCCCCGCCTTCAGCAGCGTGACGTAATCGATGTCCACGCCGGCCGCCTTGGCCGCGTAGAAGATGTTCGCCACGTCAACGAAGACGGCGACGTTCTTGCCCACCCTGTCTCCTATCTCGATGGACGCTGGCGCCGAAATCCGGCGCGCGTCCGATGAAAGGTCAGCGCCGGCGCCCGGCGGGATCCACGACGCGCCGGAGGACCGGCGCTCCGTCGACGAATCCCTGGCGCTCCCAGCGCGCGTGCTCTACCGGATCGTCCGGCTGCGGCGCCTCGACCGACGCACATCCCTTGTTGGCCGCCGATCTGAGGCACTCCTCGATGAGGCTGTCGCTCACGGCGTCCGGTTCGCTCGCCGGGTCGACGACGAGCAGGTCGATGGTTCCGACGTAGCCACCCGCGCGAACCGACGGTCGGATCGCGAGCACGGCGCCCCCCACGATGGTCCTCTTTCGCTCGGCGACGAGAACGGTCGCGTGGGGCAGGAACACGAGCTGGCGCATGAGGTCCGAGGCGCCGAGCGAGCCGGACGAGACGTCACCCAGGCGATCACCGCTCAATGCGACGAGTGCCTCGATGTCCGTGATCTGGGCCGCTCGGACCCTGTACTCCACGCGCTGGGGTGCTCCCTCGTAGTCGGAGGCGCCAAATCGATCAAGGTCGTCGCGACCGGGGCCGACCAGACCGCCGGGTTCGCCTGCCGCACGGGAGGGACGCATCGTGATGCGCCTGAGATCATCCCGGGTGGCGAACGACCGGCCTTGCAATCGGTGCGCCGAGCCCTATCATACGGCATCGCTTCGGCGGCCACCTGCGCGCCGTTCGGAGCCGCCTTGCGATCTGCGGTCGTCGTACGCACCGTTCCGCGCCCCACCCGATCTCGACCCCGAGTCGAGGCACCATCGGAATAGGGCATCGGAGCCGGGCAGCGACGCTGGGTCGGAGGACCGGCTCGCGAACGATCGCAGTGGGAACGACCGGAGATCGTCCGGACATCGGGCGATCGATTTCGAGGAGGAGACTGGATGAAGCTCAGAACTCTCGGCGTGCTTGCGACCGTGTTCGCAGTCGCGTTCTCGGCGTGCAGCAATACGCCAGCCGCAACTGGCGGAGCAACGAAGGGCACCGTGTACTTCGCCATCGAGCTGCCCCAGCAGGGCAGTGAGAAGGCCGCGTCGGATCCGATCATCAACGGCATCAAGCTCGCGGTGAAGCAGGCCAAGAACACGGCCGGCGGCTACACGATCGAGATCCCGCAGTCGATGATCAAGGACGACGCCCTCAACGGCGCCCATGACGCGCAGACCGGCGCGAACAACATGAGCCAGATCGTCGCCGAAGAGAAGGCGATCGCCGTCATCGGCCCGCTCAACTCGAGCGTTGCCAAGGCGCAGATCCCGATCTCGAACGCTGGCGGCCTGCCGCAGTGCTCGCCGGCCAACACCAACCCGGACCTGACCAAGGGTGCGCCCGCGGCCCAGCTTCGGACCAAGCCGAACAACTACATCCGCGTCGTCACTACGGACGACGTCCAGGGCCCGGCCGCGTCGCAGTACATCTACGACACGCTCGGCAAGAAGTCCGTCTACATCATCGACGACACCGAGACCTTCGGGAAGGGCGTCGCCGATGCATTCGAGGCTGACTTCAAGGCCCGCGGCGGCACCGTCACCAAGCACGACGGCGCCCCGAAGACCACCCAGGACTACGTCACGATCATGACGGCAGCCAAGTCGGGCAACCCGGAAGCCATCTACTTCGGCGGCGTCACTGCCACCGGCGGCGCCCGGATCCTGCTTGCCGCCGCACAGGTCGGCATGGGCGCTGTCCCGTACGTTGGTCCGGACGGCATCAATGACGGCTCCGGCACCACGAAGGACTCGTTCCTCAACCTGGCCGGCGACAAGGCCGCCAACTCGTACAGCACGCTGGCGGGTATCGGCACTTTCGACGGCAAGGCCAAGTTCGACACCGACTACAAGGCCGAGTTCGGGATCGACGCCACGGGCTACGCAGCCCAGGGCTTCGCCTGCGCTCAGGTCCTCATCGATGCCCTCAACCGTGCTGGCGCGACCAACCCCGCCGACATGAAGGCCCTCCGTGAGGCTCTCCGCGTCGCGGTCACGGACACCACCCACTCGTACGCGACCATCCAGGGCGCGATCACCTTCAACGCTGACGGTGATACCAGCCAGAAGATCGTTTCGATCTACTCGTTCGACGCCGCTGCGAAGAACTGGAAGTTCGAGACGCAGGTCGACTACGCGACCAAGTAGTCACCGTTAACCTGAGGCCGGGGACCGCAAGGTTCCCGGCCTCATCGCATCACCCCACAAATCCGCCCCGAGCTCGGGGCAACCCCGGCGCAACCCCACGCTGAACGTTCCACCCGGCCGATTCGTCAGGTAGGACATGACCCGAAGACTGCACGCCGCAGGCGCAACCCGGGAACAGCAGTGACCACCGTCGCCGTCGCGCGACGGAGCCCCTTCAACCGCGCCGCGCGCATCGTCGCGTTCGGTATCGGGGCGATCGTCGTCTACGACCTGATCCTGTTCGTCGCCTTGCAGCAGTCGTGGCTGACCGGATCCGTCGCCCTGAACGCCGACCACGCGTTCGGCGTCGCCATCCAGCAGACGATCAACGCCCTGTCGATCGGCGCCATCTACGCCCTCATCGCCCTTGGCTACACGATGGTCTACGGGATCATCGAGCTGATCAACTTCGCGCATGGCGACGTGTTCATGGTCGGGGCGTTCCTGTCCATCGCGGTGACCGCCGGCATCTTCGGCCAGGTCGCCGGTGCGGAAATCACCAACATCCCGTTCCTGATCCTCGTTCTCGCGGTCGCACTCCTGCTGGTCATGCCGGCAACGGGCCTGCTCAACCTCGCGATCGAACGGATCTTCTACCGGCCATTTCGCGGCGGAAACCGCCTCGCCCCGCTCATCACCGCGGTCGGCGTGTCGTTCATCCTCCAGAACCTCGCGCTCGTGCTCGTCGGGTCGGGCGACCGCGCCGCGCCGCAGGTATTCCCGCTGAACTGGCAGATCCCGGTCGGCGACGCGTCCATCTCGATCCTGTCGATCTTCATCTTCTGCCTCGCCATCGGCCTGATGCTCGCGCTGAATCTGTTCATCAACCGCACGCGGCTCGGTCGGGCCATGCGCGCCACGGCACAGGACCAGCAGGCGGCCTCGCTCATGGGCGTTGACCTCAACCAGACGATCGCGCTCACCTTCCTGCTCGGTGGCGCGCTCGCGGGCGCGGCGGGCGTCGTGTGGGGCCTGCGGTTCGGCTTCGTGCGCCAGGACCTCGGCTTCAATGCCGGCCTGAAGGCGTTCACCTCGGCGGTGCTGGGTGGCATCGGCAACATCAACGGCGCCGCCCTCGGCGGGTTCTTCATCGGGTTCACGGAGAACTTCGCCTCTGCGCTCGGCTTTTCGCGCTGGTCCGAGTTCCTCGTCTTCCTGATCCTGACCTTCGTCCTGATCTTCCGGCCCACGGGCATCCTCGGCCAGCAGCTGGGTGACCGGGCATGACCGCCGCGAAGGCCGTGACGAAGCGGCCCGCCCGGCCACCCGCGCCCACCGGCTGGCGCGCGCAGCGCGAGCGCATCCGCGCCTACTCGGAGAAGCATCGATCCATCACGATCCTGGCCACGATGACGATCGCCGCAGTGCTGCTGATCGTCCTGCCGCGGATCCCGCCGCTGAACGCGATCCAGAGCGCCAATCCGTGGTACGACGCGTTCGCGAACGCCGGGGTCTACGTCCTGCTCGCCATGGGCCTCAACGTGGTCGTCGGGCTCGCGGGCCTGTTGGACCTCGGCTACGCGGCCTTCTTCGCGATCGGTGCGTACACCTACGCCTACAGCAACTCGCCCTTCTCCGGCATCGACGCGCCGTTCTTCCCGATGCTGATCGTCGGCGCCGCGGTCGCCGGTGTGTTCGGCATCGCCCTGGGCGCACCCACGCTGCGCCTGCGCGGCGACTACCTCGCGATCATGACCCTCGGCTTCGGCGAGATCGTGCCGATCGTGTTCGTCAACAGCGACCCGTACACCAACGGGACCAATGGCATCGGCGGCATCTTCCGACCAGAGCCGCTGCCCTTCTTCGGCGAGTTCAGCCCGCTGACCTCGTTCAACTACATGATCGTGATGATCGTCATCGTGGCGGTCGCGATGATGCTGCTCTACCGCCTCTACGATTCCCGGATCGGCCGGGCGTGGATGGCGATTCGCGAGGACGAGCTCGCGGCCGCCGCGAACGGGATCAACACGGTGGTGACCAAGCTGCTGGCATTCGCACTGGGTGCCACGACGTCCGGCTTCGCCGGCGTGTTCAACGCCTCGAAGTTGACCATCGTCTCGCCCGACCAATTCCTGTTCACGGTTTCGTTCACGGTGCTCGCGATGATCATCGTCGGCGGCATGGGCAACATCTGGGGGGTCGCCGCGGGCGCGTTCATCGTGTTCATGATCCAGGCCGTGGTCCTGAAACAGCTGAGCGGGATCGCGGAGCAGCTGGAGAAGATCGGGCTGCTGCCCATCTTCGACATCGGGCCACTCCACGTCGACATCGCGAGGATCAACTTCGTCGAGTATCAGTACCTGCTGTTCGGTATCGCGCTCGTGGTCATGATGCTGAAGCGGCCCGAAGGTCTCTTCCCGAGCCAGCAGCGGCGGGCCGAGCTCCACGCCGAGGAGGACCTCGGGCCGGACGATCCGGAGCTGCTCGGAGCCCTCGGCGCGACGCCTGGCTCGGATGAGGATCTCGGGACACCCGCGGAGGGCAAGGCATGACCGACGTCCTTCACGCCAAGAACGTCACCAAGCGCTTTGGCGGCCTGGTCGCGGTGCACGACATCGACTTCTCGATCCCCGAGGGCTCGATCGTCAGTCTCATCGGGCCCAACGGCGCCGGCAAGACGACGTTCTTCAACATCATCGCGGGGATCTATGACCCGAGCGCCGGCGCGATCGAGTTCCGCGGTCGCGACGTGATCGCCAAGGCGCGGCGCGCCTGGCTGGAGCCGATCCTCTGGCTCACGCCTCCCGCCATCATCGGCTTGATCACCCTGCTGGTCGCGGACCAGGGGACGAAGAACCAGACCATCCTCGCGCTGGGCATCACGGCGACGATCCTCGCGCTGCTGATCTCGATGGTCATCGGCGTATCCCGCCCGCCGGCCTACCAGCAGTTCATGACGCGGTTCGGCATCTTCCGGAGCGCCCGCCCCAACGACATGGTCGTCGCCGGCCTCGGCCGAACGTTCCAGAACATTCGCCTGTTCGCGAACATGACGGCCATGGAGAACGTGCTCGTCGGCATGCACAGCCGGCTCAAGGCAACCTGGATCGACGCGCTCCTGTCGACGCCCCGCGACCGGCGCGAGGAGGTCACGTCCCGCGTCCGGGCGAACGAGCTCCTGACGCTCGTGGGCCTCAAGGGCCGCGGCGATGTCGTCTCCAAGAACCTGCCCTACGGCGACCAGCGCCGCCTGGAGATCGCCCGCGCCCTCGCCTCAGACCCCGCGCTCCTCCTCCTCGACGAGCCCACGGCGGGCATGAACCCGCGCGAGACCGCTGAGCTGACGGTGCTGATCGGGCGACTGCGCAGCGAGCTCGGGCTGACCGTGCTCCTCATCGAGCACGATATGCGGGTGGTCATGGGCATCAGCGACCGGGTGACCGTCCTCGACCACGGCGAGCGCATCGCCGAGGGCACGCCGGATGAGGTCCGACGCAACCCGAAGGTCATCGAGGCGTACCTCGGGACGCCGCCGGTATGAGCGCCACGACCGCACCGACCGAGCCGATGCTCGTCGTCGACAACGTCCACACGTACTACGGCCAGATTCACGCGCTCCAGGGCGTGACGATGACGGTCGCCAAGGGCGAGGTCGTGACCCTGATCGGCGCGAACGGTGCCGGCAAGACGACGACCCTCAAGACGATCAGCGGCCTGCTCCACGCCCGCGCCGGCACAGTCCACTTCGAAGGCGAGGACATCACCAGGGTCGCGCCCCACAAGCTCGTGGAGCGGGGCATCGGGCACGCCCCCGAGGGCCGCCGGATCTTCAGCCGCCTGACGGTGCTGGAGAACCTGCAGATGGGCGCATTCAGCCGGCCCAAGGCGGACATCGGCCCGGACATCGAGCGGGTGTTTACCCTTTTCCCGCGGCTCAAGGAGCGGGAGCGCCAGCTCGGCGGCACCCTGTCGGGCGGCGAGCAGCAGATGCTGGCGATCGGCCGGGCGCTGATGTCCGAGCCGCGGATGCTCCTCCTGGACGAGCCGTCGCTCGGCCTCGCGCCCATCCTCGTGGCGCAGGTCTTCGAGACGATCAAGGAGATCAACAGCCAGGGCACCACGGTCCTGCTCGTCGAGCAGAACGCGCTCCAGGCGCTGTCGATCGCGCATCGTGGCTACGTCCTGCAGACTGGCGAGGTCGTCCTGTCGGGCACGGCGGCCGACCTGCGCCAGAACGAGACGGTCCGCAAGGCGTACCTGGGCGAGGACTAGCCCGGCACTGCCGGCGGGCCCGAGGCCAGCCGATGACGTGTTCGCAACCGGATCGCCAGGCGCCACCCGACCCGGAAGGGCCGCTGCCCGATCTCGTCACGATCAGGGTGCGGACCCGCGCCGGTGACCCACGCATCGCGCCTGCCGTGTGGGCGGTGGCCGTACTCGTCGTCCTCGCAGTGCTGAAGCCGTGGGTCGCGGGCGGCAACGCCGAGCCCACGCTTCGTCCCGTGGTCCTCGCGGAGACGGCTGCCCCCGCCACACCCATCCCGACCGAGGACCGGACCTCGGAGGGGCTGGCTTCGGACTTCTGCCTGGGGGCGGGCGCCTGGCAGGTTGCGTCGCTGGAGGCTTGGCGGACGCAGGACGTTCGCGTCTGGCGCGCGATCGAGCCGGTTCCGGACGCGACCGGACCGCTGGATCCCGCGATCCCGGCCGTCCCCATCGTGGCCGTCGAACTGACGGCGCTCGGTTGGTGCGCGCCGGCGTTCGGGCCGGCGCGGCCGGCTGGGCCCGCCACGATCACCGCCTGGCACCTGCGCGACGGCACGCTCACGAACCTGGAGCTCCACCGGGTGCGACCGGCCGAAGGCGCGACGGAGCTCGGCGCCCTGTACGTGCCACTGACGACGTGTCCGGAGCAGACCATCTGTGCGCCGTTGCTGCGGGACCCCATCCCCGGGCCGTGGGTGAGCGGCCGGGTGGTCTTCCGCTACCTCGACGAGGGCACCGGGGCAACCGCGTGGCTCGCCGCCGACGTTGAGATCCTGCCGCCGGCGGTGACGGCCGCACCGAGCCCGAGCGCCGGCGGCACTCGCTAGCGCAGCCGTGGCTCCTGGAGCATCTCGTAGGTGGCGCGGGTGAGGATCAGGAGCCCGATCCCGACCAGCCACAGGCCCGGCATGCTGAGGACGATGTCCGCGGGCTGCGGGAAGCTGAACGCGCGGAGCGATCCGAGCTCGACGATCCGGTAGGCAAAGCCGACCCAGGCGATGGCCGTGATGAGCGCATAGCTGGTCCACCGGTCCGCGGAGACGGGGCGCTCGGACGCGTACGGCAGGGTGACGAGCGCGAGCGTCGCGATCGCCGCGGCGAAGACGACGATGCCCATGCCCTCGAAGGCCGTGCCGCTCAGCTCCGGCAGTCCGATCCCGCCACCGCGTGACCACCACGGCAGGAAGCAGCCAACGAGCGTAACCAGCGCGCCGATCGCGGCAAGCCGACGCGACCGTCCGACAGGACGCCGATGCATCGTCACCCTTCGCTGTAGACCTCGGGCCGGAGGACCCCAACGAAGCGGAGGTTGCGGTACAGCTCGCCGTAGTCGAGGCCGTAGCCGACGACGAACTGGTCCGGGATCGTGAACCCGGTGTAGTCGACGTCGATCTCGACGAGGCGCCGGGCGGGCTTGTCCAGCAGGGTGCAGATCCGCAGCGACGCAGGCTTCTTGCCGCGCAGGTACCGAACGAGGTAGTTCAGCGTGAGTCCCGTGTCGATGATGTCCTCGACGATCAGGACGTCCTCGCCCTCGATGCTCGACGAGAGGTCCTTGAGGATCCGGACGAGGCCCGACGATTCGGTCGTGGCGCCGCCATATGACGAGACCTCCATCAGGTCGATCCGAAGGGGCAGCGAGATCGCGCGCATCAGGTCCGCCATGAACGGCAGCGAGCCCTTGAGCACGGAGACGAGCGTCAGCTGGCGGCCGGCGAGGTCGTTCGAGATCGCGGCACCCAGCTCGGCGACGCGCGTCTGGATCTGGTCCTCCGTCAGGAGGATCTCCCCGATGTCCGCCTGCTGGTCCGTCACGGTTCTCATGCGCCGGTCTCCCGCTCAGCCCCGGCTTCGGTGGTGACCAGGTGGCGTCGTCGACGCCGACGGCTGCGCGTACGGGGCGACGCGCGCTCGAGGGCCGGGACGATGGGCGGCGAATCGTCGATCGCGGTGGCGGCTGCAAGTTCGATTGCGGCTTCGGTCTCGAGGACCTGGGCTGCTGCCGCCCGCTCCGCAGCGCGCTCCGAGACGACCTGTCCGGGCGTCCCCGACAGTGCCTCGGCGAGGGCGAGACGGCCGTACTTGAGCATCATCGCCCGGAAGTCGCGGGCGTAGAAGAGCTTGATCCGGATGCCCGGGTAGAGCTCCTTGAGCCGGCGCAGCTTGCGATTCTTCTTGCGCACGAGCCGCTGCTTCAGTGTCGTCATCTCCAGGAAGAGCTCCGGCTCCGGCAGGTAGAAGTCCGGTGCGAAGCTCTCGATGACGTCGCCGTCGAGGTTCCAGAGGATCGGGAACGTGGTGGGCTCGTACTCCCAGCGGACCTCGTAGAAGTCCAGGATGCGGGCCATCTCCGCCTCGCTCGCATGGGCGAAGCGCGTTCCGTCGATCGTGCCGGGCTCGGGCGGATCCGGCTCGACGGGCGCAACCGCCTCGACGGGCGAGACCTCGCTCCAGCTCCCGGGGAACTGAGGCGTTCCTGTCGCCTCTGGGCTGCCGCCGGTCACCGGCTCGATTCGGCGCGGCCGCGGGCGTCCCTTGCCAGGAGCCCGGACAGGTCGCCGCGCCAGGTCGCAAGGAGCTGGTGCATGTCGAGGACGTCGTCGGAGGTGATCGGTTCGGCTTGCGGAGGCTCCAACGGTTCCTCGCTCCGGCCGGCCAGCACGAAACCGAGGGTCGTGCTCAGGCAGGCCGAGCAGTCGAGCTGGAGGAAGGCGAGATCGTCGCGCCAGGCGAGGAGCTTCACCCGTTCGACGGGGACGCGCTCCTCGCAGACGGTGCACCGATGCCCGTCGGGGAGCGCCAGGAGGTGGTCCAGAGGATCCATCCGAGGTGAGTGTAGCCGGTCGGCCGCAGGATCGCCGTCCTTGTCCTCGATACCCCCGGGGGGTATCATCCGGGTATGCCGACATCGGACGCGCCGCACGCCCAGGATGCCCACGGCGCGGACCATTTCCGCCACAGCTACACCCGCGACAAGGCACAGCTCGTCAGGCGACTCGCCCGCATCGAGGGCCAGGTCCGCGGGATCACGCGGATGATCGAGCGTGAGGAGTACTGCGTCGACATCCTCCAGCAGACGAGCGCCCTCCGCGCGGCGGTGGACTCGCTCGCGATCCTCGTCCTGGAGGATCACGTGACCGGCTGCGTTCGGACCGCCGCGGCCAACGGCGACGCCGACCGCTACGTCGACGAGGTCGTCGACGTCGTGAGACGAACCCTGGGCCGGCCCGTCCGGAGTGCAACCCGCACATAGGAAACCCGGGAGTTATCCACGATCGTCGACGACGTTTCGACATCGGTGGATAAGCCGGTTGACGCTCCCGCCGCCACCCGGCAACATCCGGCATCCGCGCCGGGGAATCGCCGGGGAACGCGCTTCGGAAGGGGTCCGGGGAAACCCGACCGTGAACCGATCGAACCGCGTCAGACCGGGGCCCGGGCTGCGACGAACGACGACGCCGGAGGCGGCATTCGGGAACCCGTGGGTCCCCAGCTGGGAGCCCGGGAGGAGGCCCGAACGCCGCCTCCGACGCGCGTCGGACCCCCTGCTAGGCTGACCTCCCCATGCGGATCGCCGTCCTGTCGGACATCCACGCGAACCTCCCTGCCCTGGACGCGGTCCTCACCGACGCCGGCAGCGTGGACGCGGTCTGGCACCTCGGCGACGTCGTCGGCTACGGCCCCGAACCGGATGCGGTCGTGGGGCGCCTGCGCGAGATCGGCGCGGTCGGGGTACGCGGCAATCACGACGCCGCGGCGTGCGGCGGCCCGGAGATCGAGTGGTTCAACCCGGACGCGCGACGCGCGATGGAGTGGACCCGCGGCGCCATCGGGCCCGCAACGGAGGCCTGGCTGGCCGCCCTGCCCGAGCGCCTCGTCACCGATGGCTGCGAGCTCGTCCACGGCAGCCCGCGGGAGCCGATCTGGGAGTACGTGACCTCATCGGCAGTCGCGTCGGCGAACCTCGCGGTGCTCTCGGCACCGATCGGCCTGCACGGCCATACCCACATGCCCGTCGCGTGGGTGGAGGACGACGGCCGGGTGGAGCTGGTTCGGCCGGATCGCCGATCCAGGCTGGAGCTGGGTGGACGCCGGGCGCTGATCAATCCCGGCAGCGTCGGCCAGCCGCGCGACGGCGACCCCGACGCCTCGTACGCCATCCTCGATCCCGAGGCCAGGGAGGTGAGCTGGCATCGCGTGGCCTATGACATCGCCGCCGTGCAGGATGCGATGCGCGCGGCCGGCTTGCCCGCGTCGCTCGCCGCGCGCCTGTCGGCTGGTCTCTGATGATGCCGGTGGTATCGTGGCGCTCTCGGCGCCGAACGCGCGCCACGCGTGAAACCGCACCACCGCGAGGCAGCCCAACCCAGGTGTCCGAACCCCACCCCAGTGCCTTCCGGCGCGCTATCGTGGCGCTGGCCGGAGGCAGCTGTGACGATCGGATCGTCCATCTCGCGGCAGAGCTCGGCCGGGCCACCCACGGCGAGCTGATCGGCGTACACGTCGTCGAGGTCGGCTGGTCCATGCGTCTCGATGCCGAGGTCGCCGCGCGCTCCGAGGACGCGCAGCAGATCCTCGATCACGCGGAGCTCACCGCGGAGACCCTCAAGGCCCGCCTCGAGCCCGTCCTGCTCCAGGCGCGCGACGTGGGCGCAGCGCTGGTCGACGAGGCGACGGAGCGTGACGCGGACCTGCTCGTGGTCGGGCTGCCGTATCGCAAGCGATTTGGCGGCGATTTCCTCATCGGCCGCACGATTCCGTATGTCCTGAAGCACGCACCATGTGAGGTCTGGGTCGTTCGCGAACCGATCCCGGTCGAGGGACCGGAGATGGCAGCCGCCGCCACAGGCGGGAAGGAGCACCGGTGAAGTTCGTCATCGTCGGTTGCGGACGCGTGGGCGCGGCGCTGGCCGAGGCGTTCGACAACGGGGGGCACGAGGTCGTGATCCTCGACCTCTCGTCGCGTGCGTTCGACCGCCTGTCGGAGGAGTTCAAGGGCCAGGCGCTGCGCGGCGACGGAACGGACGAGGACGTCCTGCGCAAGGCCGGCGCGGAGGGTGCCGACGTCCTCCTGGCGCTCACCGAGGGCGACAACCGGAACGTCATGGCGGCCCAGGTCGCGATGGAGAAGCTGTCGGTCGGCAAGGCCGTGGCAAAGATCAACGATCCGGTGCGCGCCGCGGCCTACGCCGAGCTGGGCATCGCGACTGTCTGCCGGACGACGATGCTGACCGACTCCGTGCTTGCCTTCCTGGGCATGCGCGACACCGGCATGCCGGCGGTGATGGCGGCCGTCCCCCACGTCCACGCGGAGGCCTGAGCCATGTTCGTGCTGGTGGTCGGCGGCGGAAAGGTGGGCTACTACCTCACCAAGGAGTTGATCGAGAGCGGCCACGAGGTCGTGCTCATGGAGAAGGACAAGGCGCGCGCCGCGCACATCGTCGACGAGCTCGGCTCGATCGTCGTGGCCCAGGACGGGTGTGAGGGCAAGTACCTCCGCCAGGCGGGCTCCAACCGCGCAGACATCGTGGCGGCCGTGACCGGCGACGACGAGGACAACCTCGTGATCTGCCAGATGGCGAAGCACCACTTCGACGTCCCACGGACGATCGCGCGCGTCAACAACCCCAAGAACGAGGATCTCTTCCGCCACCTCGGCGTGGACGAGATCATCAGCCCCACCCGGATGGCCCTTGGCTCCATCGAGCAGGACATCCCCGTGCACGAGCTGCTCCACCTCGCGACGCTCGAGAACGATCTCGAGATCATCGAGGCGCAGCTCCAGTCCGACTCGCCGGCAATCGGCAAGTCACCAGGAGATCTCACGATCCCGGACGGCTGCTCGCTGTTCGCCGTCGTGCGCGACGGCGTGGCGACGGCTCTCCGCGCGGACACGGTCCTGCGCGAGGGCGACAAGGTCATCGCGATTGGCGGCGGCGACTGCGAGAAGGTGCTCCACGAGCAGCTGATCGGCGCCGGGAACGGGAGCGGCGGCTGATCCGCTAGGGTCCCACCTGGAACGGTCCGCGCAGCAGGATCGCCGGCCGTTCGAAGTTGCCCGTCAGGCACACGAGGCCCATCGGGCCGGCACCCGCTTCGCCCAAGGCCGTCGCCGACCCGCTCCCCTCCATCATGGTCGCCGCGATCTGGTCAACCGCGGGCGGGTGCTCGAAGTCCGGCGCCGCGACGAACGCCTCAAGGTCCGCCCAGGTCAGGGCGCCGAGGTTGAACGTGATGACGCTTGCGGGCCCGCCCTCCACGCGCACCTCGAGGCGATGGAGGCCCGCCGGCGGGACATCCGGCTCGATCGACACCTCGCAGATGCCCGGGCCGATCACCACGGCTACGGTGGCGACCGGGTTGAACGGGCTCGGCCGAGGCGCGCCGATGCGAAGCGACGACAGGAGGAAGGCCTCGAACCGCGCTCGGTCCGCCGAGGTGGCGAGCGTGACCCGTGCGCCGGCCGGGTCCTCGACGAGGCGGCCGCCGTCGAGGCCG
>JANLSG010000333.1:0-20740 GCA_031362295.1 Chloroflexota bacterium | reverse complement strand
CGCGCCGCGATGTCGCTCGACGTCGAGGGCAACGAGCAGGACGCCATGGCGATGGCCGACATGTTCGAGGCGATCGACACGTGCCCCGTGCCGGTGATCGCGCGCGTCCAGGGCGCGGCCCTTGGTGGCGGGATGGGCCTGTGTGCGGTTGCAGACCTCGTCGTCGCGGAATCGGGCGCCCGCTTCGGGTTCACCGAGACGCGCCTCGGCATCCTGCCCGCGGTGATCTCGCCGTTCGTGATCGCGAAGATCGGCGAATCGCACGCCCGTGCCCTGTTCCCCGGGGGCCGCCGGTTCGATGCCGTTCGAGCGCAACGCATCGGCCTCGTCCATGAGGTCGTCGAGGGCGAGGCGGCCCTGGATCTCGCCGTGGACGCCGCGATCGGCGACATTCTCGCCTCCGGCCCGACCGCCGTTCGCGCGGCCAAGGCGATCGTCCGCGAGATTCGCGGGCTCGGCCACGGCTCGTCGAAGTGGCACACCGCGCGGGTCATCGCCCGGCATCGCGTCAGCGCCGAGGCCAGGGAGGGCTTCGAAGCCTTCACCTCGAAGCGAAGGCCCGGCTGGGCCCCTGACGCTCAGGGCTGACTTGCCTTCGGTCGCTTGGAGCGCGACAATCGCGACACATGCGTGAGGAACTGAGCCCGAGCGAGGCGGCGAAGCGACTCGGAACCACCACCAGATCCGTCCAGCGCTGGATCAAGCTCGGCAAGCTCCCCGCGCGCCGCGTTGGGGGACGCTGGCGTGTCGCGTGTGACGCGTTGGACGCGTTCGCATCGGCGAGCGAGGGCCGAATAGCCGAGGATCCGCAAGCCGGACGCGCGATTCGGCGCCTGTTCATCGCCAATCGGGGCGAGATCGCGAATCGCATCCGGCGGACCACCGAGCGGCTCGGGATTGTCGCCATCGAACCGCCGACCGTCGGTGCCGGGGCAATCGACCTCCTCGATATCGACGCGGTCGTCACCGCCGCCCGCACGGCCGGGGCGGACGCCGTTCATCCCGGATTTGGCTTTCTCGCCGAGAACGCCGCCTTCGCCGACGCGGTCGAGGCCGCCGGGATTGCGTGGATCGGGCCGCAGGCGAGCGCAATTCGTGCCATGGGCGACAAGGCGGCCGCGCGCCACCTCGCTGGCAAGCTCGGCGTCCCCACGGTCCCGGGCTACGACGGCGCGGACCAGTCGGACGCCGCCCTCACGAGGGCCGCGAAGCGCGTTGGCTTTCCCCTCCTGGTGAAACCGGTTGCCGGTGGTGGCGGCAAGGGCATGCGCACCGTTCGCGAGCCATCCCACCTTGCCGATGCGCTGGCGAGCGCCCGCCGCGAGGCCGTTTCCGCATTCGACGACGACCGACTGATCCTCGAGCGGTTCATCGAGGGGCCGCGCCACATCGAGGTCCAGGTCCTGTTCGATGCCCACGGCACCGGAATTCACCTCGGCGAGCGCGACTGCTCCACTCAGCGACGCCACCAGAAAGTTCTCGAGGAGACGCCGTCGCCCGCCGTGACCCCCGCGATCCGCGAGCGCCTGACCGGGTACGCGCTCCAGCTCGCCGCGGCGGTTGGCTATCGCAGCGCGGGAACGTGCGAATTCCTGCTGACCGATCGGGGCGAGGTGTTCTTCCTCGAGATGAACACGCGCCTGCAGGTGGAGCACCCGGTCACCGAGGCCGTGACAGGCCTCGATCTCGTCGAGCAGCAGATTCGGATCGCGGAGGGGCATCGGCTCGGGGTCGCACAGCCGGAGGTCGATGCGGCACTCGCCGGCGGTGGCCACGCCATCGAGGTGCGCCTGTATGCCGAGGATGCAGAGGATGGTTTTCTGCCCGCGACTGGCCGGGTCGAACGACTGACCTGGCCCGCCGGGCTGGGGATCCGGGTCGATGCCGGGATCGAGGAGGGCGCCGCGGTCGGGTCGCGCTTCGATCCCATGCTCGCGAAGATGATCGCCCACGGCGTCGACCGCGCGGAGGCCCTCGCGCGGCTCCGGCGCGCACTGGACGAGACGGTGGTCCTCGGGCTCACGACGAACCTCAGATTCCTGCGCTGGCTGGTGCGCGAGCCGGCGCTGCGCGACGGGCAGATGCGGATCGACACCCTCGGGCGGATCTGGCCGCCCGACGACTGGGCGGCGCGCGCGGTCATCCCGGAGATCGCGTGGCAGGCCGCTGCGCGCGGTCTCGCCGCCTGGGGCTGGGAAGGCGGCTGGCGGCTCAACGGCCCGCCGCGGGTGCGACTGGCGACGGAGGGCGCGGAGCGCATGGTGACGTTCGACGCCGCTGCGCCGCGTGCCGCATCGGTTGTGGTCGCCGGCAACGTTGCGCACGTCGATTTCGCGGGCCGAAGCATTCCGTTCCGCGTCGCAGCCGCCCCGGACGACGATCGGGCGGCACGGGTGGCCGCGAGTCACCACGGCGGCGGGCTGGTCGAGATCGTTGCGCCCATGCCCGGATCGATCCTCGCGATGCATGTCGCGGTCGGGGCGACCGTCGAGGCCGGTGACGCGGTCGCGACCCTGGAGGCGATGAAGATGGAGCACGCGGTGGCGGCCACGATCCCTGGCCGGATCGCGGAGCTTCGCGCCAGACCCGGCGACCAGGTCGCGCGCGGCGACGTGCTCGCCGTCGTCGAGCCGTAGCGGTACGCTCTCGCCGTGAGCAAGCACACCGATTCCCCGCCGCTTCCCGAGGACCGCGCGTCGCTCCTCGCCCTGCATCGCGAGGCGCGCCGCCGGCGTGACGCGGCGCCGCTCATGAGCGAAGCGCGCGCCGAGGCGGCGTACGAGATCGAACGGATCGAGATCCAGGTCGCCCGCATCGAGCGGGCGATGGACCCGCCGCTCGTCTGAACGTGCCACTTCGCTCGGACGCACCCCGTGGAACGCTCAGCGAGCGGTACGACCGACGAAGGGGACGTCGACCTGCCTAAATGCACCTTCCTTCGTCGAACGGGACGCTCAGCGTTCGAACCGACGGAGATCGCCCGACTTTGGTACCGCCGAGCGTCGTACCGCTCTCCCAGCGTTCCAAAGGCAGGAGTGCGGACCTAGGTGGGCGACCTGGTTCGGATCTACGAGGTCGGGCCGCGCGACGGGCTCCAGAACGAGTCGACGGCCATCCCGCTCGGGACCAAGCTCGCGTTCATCGAGCGGCTCGCCGCCGCCGGACTGCGCGAGATCGAGGCGACGAGCTTCGTCTCGCCCAAGGCCATACCCCAGCTGGCCGATGCCGACGAGCTGCTGCCACGACTGACCCGCGGGAGCGGCGGCACGCGGGTCGCGCCCGGGGTCCGCTACCCCGTCCTCGTCCCGAATGAACGCGGCATGGCCCGCGCCGAGGCTGCCGGCGCTGACGCACTCGCGGTCTTCACCGCGGCGTCGGACGCGTTCACCCAGCGGAACATCGGGATGACGATCGACCAATCGCTCGCGGCGTTCGCACCGGTGCTCCAACGCGCTGCGGATCTCGGCTGGTGGCGCCGCGGCTACGTCTCCACCGCCTTCGGATGCCCATACACCGGCGCCATTGATCCGCACCGCGCGGTCGATGTTGCGCTCCGGCTCCTCGAGCTCGGCGTCGACGAGGTCTGCTTCGGCGACACGATCGGCGTCGCGGTACCGAGCCAGGTGGCGGTCCTCACGGGCGCCGCGGTGCAGGCCGGGATCACGCTGGACCGCATCGCGTACCACTTCCACGACACGCGAGGCACCGCCCTGGCGAACGTCCAGGCCGGGCTCGATGCCGGAATCCGCTGCTTCGACAGCTCCACCGGCGGCACGGGCGGCTGTCCCTATGCCCCGGGCGCAGCGGGGAATCTCGCCACCGAGGACCTCGTCTACCTCCTCGACGCGTCGGGTTACGCACACGGCGTGCGCCTCGACGGCGTCCTCGACGCAGCGCGGTTCATCACGTCCGCGCTGGGCAAGCCGCTCGCCACGAAGGTCGGGCAAGCAGGGGGCTGGGACCGCGCCACGGGTGCCCAGATCGGTCGAACGTGGCCGGAGCACCAGCCATGAGCGGGCGGCGGAAGAGCCTGCAACGACCCGATGAGGTGATCCGGGCCGATCTCGTCGAAGGTGCGGTCGTGCGGCTGGGTGACGTCACGGTCGCGCGCCTCGTTCAGCAGCCGGGCTGGCGGTGGTTGACCCACATGCAGCCCCGCGTCGGCGGGGAATGGTGCCAGGCCCGTCACGTCGGGTTCGTGATCAGCGGACGTCTCCATACCGAGTTCGCCGATGGCAGCTCGCTGGAGCTCGGGCCGGACGACGTGTTCGACATGGCGCCCGGTCATGACAGCTGGGTGGTAGGGGACGACCCGTACGTGATCCTTTCCTGGGAAGGCGTACGAACGTGGGCCACGCCCATCGGCGTCGGTGAGCGGCTGTTGCTCACTCTCGTCTTCACGGACCTGGTCAGTTCGACGACGACGGCAGCCCAGCTCGGCGAGCGGGCTTGGAGCGACCTCCTCGCCCGACACAACGAGATGGCGCGAGGCGCAATCGACCGCCACCGCGGGCACGAGATCCAGTCGACGGGCGATGGCTTCCTGGCGACCTTCGATGGCGCGGCGCGCGCGATACGGTTCGCGATGGAGGTTCGAGCCGCAAGCGCGGCGCTTGGACTGCGGGTGCGCGCCGGCATCCACACGGGAGAAGTCGACATGGTCGGCACCGATGTGCGTGGGATCGCCGTCCACGAGGCGGCGCGAATCGCTGCGGCAGGCAATGGCGACGAGATCCTCGTCTCCGAGGTGACCCGCGCATTGGCCACCGGCTCGGGCGTGACGTTCGGTCCGGGCGTCTCGTACGACCTCAAGGGCATCGAGGGCGCGCGAGTCCTCTACCCCGTCGTCGATTTCGCATAGCATCCGCGCCACCATGAACGGGGTCGTGCTGGTCCTGAATCAGGATTACGAGCCGCTGAACGTCACGAACCTTCCGCGGGCGTTCCGACTCGTCTTCGGCGCGAAGGCCGAGGTCCTCGAGTACGACCACCAGATCATCCGGACCGTGACCCAGGAATTCCACGCGCCGTCGGTGATCCGACTGCAGCATCGGATCCGGCGCCCGCGGCCGCGCGTCAAGCTGACCCGCCGCGAGGTCTTCGCCCGCGACCGACACACCTGCCAGTACTGCGGCCGCGTCGCGTCGGACCTGACGCTCGACCACATCCTGCCGCGGCACCGCGGTGGGTCCCACACGTGGGACAACCTCGTGGCTGCGTGCAAGTCGTGCAACCACCGCAAGGGCGGCAAGACGCCGGAGGAGGCACGGGTGCGCCTGCTGCGGGTGCCGTTCGAGCCGCGCAGCGACCTGTACTCGCTGTTCACGCCGTATCTCGCCGACGAGCGCAACGAGACCTGGCGGAACTACCTGTTCCTCGGCCGCAACTAGCGGGCGTTCACTCCCGCCACTGGCGCACGGCGACTCGCCCGACCTTGACGGGCTCGGTGCCGAGGGCGTCATGAATGCGACGCTCGGTGAAGTCCGACATCGGTGCGGGAAGCGCGTCAATCGGCCAGAACCGCGCTTCGCTGATCTCCGGAGACGATGGGACAGGTTCCATCCCGGGAGTCCATCGGCACCGGAACACGAAGTGCAGCATCGTCCCGAACTCGTGCGCGGGCTCGTGGTAGGCGCCGGTCAGGCGATCGATCTCGGCGCTGATTCCCGTCTCCTCGAGGAGCTCGCGCGTCGCCGTCACGTCTGGCGACTCGCCGGCTTCTCCTAGGCCCCCTGGAATCTCCCAGTTCAGGCGTCCGTAGGTGTGATGCACCAGCAGCACGCGGCCCTCCCGATCGAGGAGGATGCACGCTGCCCCGATGGTCGTCCTGGCAACCGAATCCGCAAACGACACTCGGGCAGCCTAGCGCGTGGCACCCTGACGCCATGACCGTCGTGATCACGCCGCCGGGCTCCGTCCGCGCGCTCATGGAGCGCCTGTGGGCGAACGGGCACGCGGCGTACGTCGTCGGTGGCTCCGTGCGCGACGCGATCCTGGGCCGCCCGGCCGACGACTGGGACCTCGCGACCGACGCGCGCCCGGACCGGCTCGTCGAGCTGTTCCCGGGCGCGGTCTACGAGAACCGGTTCGGCACCGTGGCCATTCGCGAGGGCGGCGAGGACCATCAGGTCACGACATTCCGCACCGACCACGATTACGCCGACTTCCGGCGCCCGCACCGGGTCGAGTTCGGCGATGACGTCGAGGTCGATCTCGCGCGGCGTGACTTGACGGTCAATGCAATCGCCTGGGGCGCGCCCGCTCCGGGAGCCGCCGGCACGACGCCGGCACCGACGAAGCCGACACCGGCGCTCGTGGATCCATTCGGGGGCGTCGCCGACACGCGCGCCCGCCGCCTTCGCGCCGTGGGCGAGCCCGCCGCGCGCTTTCGAGAGGACGCGCTGCGCATGGTCCGGGCCGTCCGGCTCGCCACGGTCCTCGACTTCGACATCGACCCACCCACGTTCGAGGCGATTCGCGCCCACGCCGCGCTGGCAGCCCACGTGTCCGGCGAGCGCGTCGCAGCGGAGCTCCAGAAGCTGCTCTTCTCCGCGCGGCCCTCGACCGGCTTGCGGTTGCTCTCGGATTCAGGCCTGCTCGAGGTGCTCCTGCCGGAAATCGCGGCGCAGCGGGGGATCGCCCAGAACAAGACCGAGGGCGAGGATCTCTTCGACCACACGCTGCGGACCATCGACGCCGTGCCAGCCGACCGGCCCGTCGTGCGGGTCGCGGCACTCCTGCACGACGTCGGCAAGCCGTCGACCATCGACGACGGCCCGTTCCGCGGCCATGAGGTCGTCGGCGCGGACCTGGCCCAGCGCATCCTGGACCGCCTCCGGTTCCCGAAGGCCACGACGGAGCGCGTGGTCCACCTCGTCCGCAACCACATGTTCACGTACGAGACGACGTGGGGCGATTCGGGCATCCGGCGGTTCATCCAGCGCACCGGGACGGAATCCATCGATGACCTGTTCGCGCTGCGCGAGGCGGACAACGTCGGCAGCGGGCTCGCCGCCGAGGCGAACGACCTCGGCGACCTCCGATCTCGCGTCGCGGCGGAGCTCGCGGCCGCCGTCGTCCTCGATCGCTCGCGCCTCGCGGTGCATGGCGACGATCTCATCGCGGAGCTCGGCCTGCCAACAGGCCCGCACCTCGGCGCGATCCTGGACGAGCTCCTGGAGCGGGTGATCGCCGACCCGAAGCTCAACGACCGCGCGACCCTGCTCCTCCTCGCCGAGTCCATGCTGGCGGATGACGGATGATCGAACGGCTGCTCGCCGCCCAGGCGGCGCTCGACCGGGACGACATCGACGTCGCACAGCGCCTGTTCACGCAGGTAGCCGACGCGGACCCTCGCAACGCAATCGCCGTCGTGGGACTCGCGCGCGTCGCGGCCCGGCGGCAGGCGCCGGATGAGGCTCGCGCGCTCGCGCGCCGGGCGCTCGACATCGATCCTGAGGAAGCCGCCGCGCGTCGCCTGCTCGACGAGCTCCAGGCGCCCGCGGTGGTCGCCACGAGCGCAGCCGCCGCTCTGGCGCGACGGCCTGCCGCTGCCGCGCCGACGGCGCCGCGACCCTGGTGGCGACGGCTGATCGCCCGAATCCTTGGTCGCGGCTGACGCAGGCTACCCTTCCGGCCATGCGCATCCTCGTCACCGGCGGCGCCGGCTATGTCGGCTCCGTCTCCGTTGAGCACCTCGTCGAATCCGGTCATGACGTCGTCGTTCTCGACAACGGCGCGACCGACAATCCCGCCGCCGACCTCGTCGGGGCGCCCGTCGTCCGGGGCAGCTACGGCGACCGTGCCACGGTTGCGGGCATCCTCGGCGAGCACCGGATCGATGCCGTCCTCCACTGCGCGGCGCGCTCGCTGGTCGGCGAATCGATGGTCGAGCCCGCCCTGTACTACGGCGAGAACGTGGCGGGCGGGATCGCCCTGCTCGACGCGATGCGCGATGCCGGCGTCGGTCGGCTCGTGATCTCGTCCACCGCGTCGGTCTACGGCGCGCCCGACTCCAGCCCCGTCAGCGAGACCGCGCCGCTCCGGCCGGTCAACGTGTACGGCGAGACGAAGCGGACGCTGGAATCTGCGGCGGGTTGGTACGCACGGGCATACGGCCTGCGGGCTGCGGCGCTCCGCTACTTCAACGTCGCCGGTGCGAGCCCGCGCAACGGCGAGGTCCACGATCCCGAGACGCACCTGATCCCGAACGTCATCAAGGCCGTTCGCGGTGGTGCGCCGCTGAACGTCTGGGGCGACGACTACCCAACACCGGACGGCACCCCGATCCGCGACTACCTCCACGTGCTCGATCTTGCGGCGGCCCACCGGCTCGCGCTGGAGGCGACCGCGCCCGGCGATGCGCGCACGGACACGATGCTCATCTGCAACCTCGGCAGCGGCCGCGGTTTCAGCGTCCGCGAGGTGATCGCGGCGGCGGAGCGCGTCATTGGCCAGGCGGTGCCCCGCCTCCAGCAACCGCGCCGCGCCGGTGACCCACCGGAGCTCGTCGCAGCCATCGATCGAGCGCGTGACGTGCTCGGCTGGTCGCCGGAACGATCCACACTCGACGAGATGATCGGCTCGGCCTGGGCGCTCGGCGCACGAGGCTGATCCGGTCGTCTGCGGCGCGCTTTCACCCGGCCATGATCACGTGGCGATCATTTCTGGCACTTTGCGAGGGATTCCGACGGGAACCGACCCGCCTGATCGGATTTCGGCCGCTCGATGCGCTTGATTCGTGCGTGATCCGTAGCACGACCGGGCATCGATCGGCGTTCCCGGACGCCAAAGCGCCTCCGAAAGCCCAGATTTGCTCATGTGGCGATCATTCGGGGCAATTTCGGCGGGTGACCCGTGGCCCGCGGCGATGCCTCGTCCGGCGCTAGAAGCGGGCCTCGCTCGGCATGTCCGCGGCGGGCATGAGATGGTCCGGCGGCGAGGTCAGCGAATCTTCGTCGTCGGCCTCGGTCAACCGATCCGGTACGCCGCGCAGCAACAGGATCCCGATGACCATGAGCACGAGGAAGCTCAGGATCCCGACCTGATAGGCGCCTTTTTCCCAACCCGCATTGAGCAGGACGGACACGATGGTGCCGTACAGGATGGGGCCGGTGACGGCGCTGAACTTCCCGGCCAAGCCGTACAGGCCGAAGAACTCACCGATCCGCTCCGGGGGTGAGAGTCGGAGCATGAACACGCGGTCGGAGGTCCAGACGCCACCGAGCCCGGAGCCGAGCAGCAGTCCGGCAATGAGGAAGGTCGGGAGCGAGAGCACCGCTCCGCCGATGATGAGTCCAACGCACCAGCTTCCGAGCACCCACATCAGCGTCCGCTTCGGCCCGATCCGCTCCACGAGGATGCCCCAGCCGAAGCTCGCGATCACCGCCGCGACCGTCAGGGCGAGGAGCACGAGGTTCGCCTGGCCTTTTGTCAGGCCGATCGCCTCGACCGCGAACACGGACATCACCACAATCACGGTGTTGACCGGATCCGTGTAGAAGAACCGGGCAACCAGGAAGCGCGGCAGGCCAGGCACTTCGCGGGCGTGGGCAACGGTGGTGGGCAGCTGGCGCCAGGACGCGATGGCATCCCCGACGCTGAACTTGTACCCCGTCCCCGCCGGTTCCTTCACGATCAGGAAGATCGGCACCGCGAAGAGCCCGAACAGGACGGCGGCCATGAGGAACGTGAGCCCACTCGAACCCGAGTCGGTGACCAGGATCAGGAGCGCGATGACGATCGTGCCGATGTAGCCGACCGCGACGCCGATCCCGGAGACGCGTCCGCGGGTCTTCGGCTTCGAGACGACCGGCAGCGTCGCGTCGTAGTAGATGAGGGCGGCCTGGTACGAGAAGTTCGCCAGCGTGAACAGGATCAGGCCGATGATGGTGAGCCCGGAGACGCCGTCGGGCAGCAGGCCGATCGCCGCAGTGCCAACGACCGTCAGCGAGGTGAAGAACAGGAGGTACGGCATGCGCCGCCCGCCACGGTCTGACATCGCTCCAAGAACGGGCGAGACGAGCGCATTCAGCCCGACCGACGCCGCGTTCGCGATGCCGAACCAGAACTGCCCGTCGGCGGGCCCGAGCCGGTCGTTGACCCACAGGCCCATCGCGAACGAGACGATCGCGTAGCTGTAGATCGTGTTCGCGAAGTCGTACAGCGCCCACGCGACCGGGACCCCTGCACGACCCGACGGTGTCAGACCGGCAAGGCGCTCGAGCAGTCGAAGCCCAGGCTTCGAACCGGCAACGCCCGTAGCAGTAGCCACGCGCGGATGATATGCGGGCGCGATCGCCCGAATCGGGCCGTGCAGCGCATCGGTGGTACGGTGGGCTGGTGCCTCAGCCCGTGCTGACGCCGGCCATCCGGGAAGCAGTCGCCCGCCTCGAGCGCGCGGACATCATGGTCGGCATCCCGAGCTTCAAGAACGCGACGACGATCGGCTATGTCGTGCGCGCGGCTCAGGCCGGCCTCGTGCAGTACTTCCCGGATCTGCGTCCCGTGGTCGTGAACTCGGACGCCGGGTCGCCCGATGGCACCCAGCGCGTGGTCGTTGACACCGAGCCGCCGGACTACGTCGAGCGCATCCTGCTTGTCCGCCCGACGAACAAGCTCGCTCGCGTCTCATTGACCTATCCGGAGATCGAGGGCATCGGCGGCAAAGGTGCCGCCCTACGGACGATCTTCGAGATCGCCGCAGCGCTGGAGGTCCAGGCGCTGGTGGTCGTGGATTCGGACCTGCGGAGCATCGGTCCCGAGTGGATCGAGCTCCTTGCCGGGCCGATCCTGAAGGGCGGCTACGACTACGTCGCGCCGCTGTATGCCCGCCACAAGCACGACGGCACGATCACCAACAACGTGACCTATCCGTTGACGAGGGCGTTGTACGGGCTGCGCATCCGGCAGCCGATTGGTGGTGACTTCGGGGTGTCCGGCGACCTCGTGCGGCACTACCTGGAGGCGGACAACTGGACGCCCGAGGTGTCCAAATTCGGCATCGACGTGTGGATGACCACCCACGCCATCACCGGTGGCTTTGCCATCAGCCAGGCCCGCCTCGGGGCCAAGATCCACGATCCCAAGGACCCCGGCGCGGATCTCGGCCCGATGTTCCGCCAGGTCGTCACGACGATCCTCCGGATGGCGGTGGTGAACGCCGATCGATGGGAGCGCGTGAAGGGCAGCCATGACGTCCCGGCGTACGGCTTCGAGCGCATGGTGGATCCGCCGCCGCTCGAGGTGAACGTGCTGCGCCTGCTCTCGGAGTTCAACGCGGGCGTGCTGACGCTCGCCGGCACGTGGCGGGAGATGCTTTCCGCAGACACGGCTGCCGCGGTGATCGACCTCGCCGAGGAAGCCGGCCGCATCGCGGACCACGTGCGCGCGGCCCTTGACCTGGACACGCCGGGTCACGAGAAGACGTCGACCGCCGTGATGGCCGACGCTGCCAGCGGCTTCGCCTTCCCGGACGCCGTCTGGGCCCGCGTGATCTATGACCTCATCATCACGGCTCGCGACCAGCCGGCCAAGCTGGAGGCGTATGTCACCGCGCTGGTCCCGGTGTATTTCGGGCGCGTGGCGAGCTCGGTCATCGAGAACCGCGACCTTTCGACGGATCGCTCCGAGGAGAGCATCGAGCGGCAGGCGCGTGAGTTCGAGCGTTTGAAGCCGTACCTCATCAATCGATGGGCGAAGGCATGACCGCGCAGCCGCTCCCCGCTCGCATCGTCATCCCCGTCGCCAACCCGGCCACGGCAGAGGAGCTGATCCGGCTGGGCGCGGACCTGCTCGATCCGCACGGCGGCGAGCTGACGGCGCTGGGCATCGTCGAGGTGCCGGAGGGCATGCCCCTGTCCGAGGGCGCCACCCGCGCCCGACACGCGCGGCGACTGCTCCAGCGAGTGCTGGACTTCGTGCCCGAGGGCACCCACATCCACCCGCTCGTGCGCATCGGGCGGCACGCGGCGGAGGGCATCGTGGAGGCCGCCGCCGAGCTCGAGGCGGACCTCATCGTCTTCGGCTGGGGGGGCAAGTCGCCCACGGGGCGCGAGGCGATCACGAGTCCGTTCTCGGCGACGATCGATGAGGTACTGCGCGAGTCGCCGTGCGACATCGCGGTGGTCAAGCAGCGTGGCGTGCGCGACCTCAAGCGCGTCGTGGTGCCGGTCCGCGGTGGCCCGCACGCCGAACTGGCGCTGCGCGTGGCGAGCGCGATCGCGACGCGCCACGAGGCGGCCCTGGTCGTGCTCCACGTCGTGCCGACCGGGATCACGCTCGCCGTCCGCGCCCAGGCGGAGCGCGCCCTGGCGGCATTCGTGCGCCAGCACGTCGACGGCCCCGTTGAGACGCTCGTGCGCGAGGCGTCGAACGTGCGCGCCGCGATCCTGCGGGAGGCAGATCACTCCGACATCGTGGTCATGGGCGCGGCCGTGGCGACCGCCGTGAACGGCAATGCCCACGTCTTCGGTGCCATGCCGGAGGCGATCGCGATGCGGTCGAAGACGACGGTCGTCGTCGTCAAGACGCGCGAGACCATCGGGCGCCAGACGTTCGAGCAGCTCGCCGCCAAGGCCGAGTCGCTCATCGCCGCCGACCGTGCCGCGGAGGAATCGCGCGCCGTGCCCGCCCGCGTCGAGCGCTGGTTCGGCGAGTCGAACTTCCACCACGGCGAGTTCGCGGACCTGCGCCGGCTCGTGCAGCTCAAGGAGAAGCAGGGCCTGACCGTCAGCCTCGTGCTGCCGACGCTCAACGAGGAAGACACGATCGGTCCGATCGTCCGGCGCGCGATCCGCGAGATGGTGGGGCGCGTGCCGCTGCTCGACGAGGTCCTCGTGATGGACTCCGCATCCACCGACCGGACCCGTGAGATCGCGGAGGCCGAGGGCGCCCGCGTCGTCCAGCATCCCGACGTCCTGAGCCGCTACGGGAGCTTCATCGGCAAGGGCGAATCGCTCTGGAAGTCGCTGTTCGAGACCAGTGGCGACCTCATCGTCTGGGCGGACACGGATGTCCGGAACTGGCACCCGCGGATGGTTTACGGGACGCTCGGGCCGCTCCTCCACGAGGCGCGACTGCAGTACGTCAAGGGCTACTACCAGCGCCCGATTGTGCAGGGCGGCGTCCTGCGCGAGGGCGGCGGCGGCAGGGTGACGGAGCTCGTGGCGCGACCCCTGATCAACCTCTTCTTCCCCGAGCTGTCCGGCTTCATCCAGCCGCTCTCGGGCGAGTACGCCGGCCGGCGCAGCCTGCTCGAGCAGATTCCGTTCTTCACCGGGTACGCGGTCGAGATCGGCCACCTGATCGATGTCGCGGAGCGCGCCGGGCTCGACGGCCTCGGCCAGGTGGACCTCGAGCGCCGCGTCCACCGCAATCAGGAGCTGGAGGGCCTGTCGCGGATGAGCTTCGTCATCCTCCAGGCGGTCATGAAGCGCATCGAGGAGCGCCGCAAGGCACGCCTGTTCGCGGAGCTCGGCTCCACGATGAAGCTCCCCCGCTCCGGCCGAGGCCGGCTCTCGCTCGAGGTCATCGAGCTCGCGGACATGGAGCGACCGCCGATGGTCCGGATCCCGGAGTATCTGGAGCGCCGGGCGGGCATCGTCGCCGACCTCCTCATCGACTGAGGCCGCGCTCAGCCGCTGTCCCGCCCGCCCGCTCGCGCGCTCGCCCGCCCGCCCGCTCAATCCGACCATCACGATCCACCGTCGTAGTCGCGTTCCCGTGGGCGCCCATTTCGAGATGCTTCCAACGAAGCGGAACTATCGGACTGGTTCCGCTTGAGTGGAACTAACTGAATCTAGGCGCTGAGAGCGACAACGACCCACTGCCCGAGCACGAATCGAGGCCTCGACAGCATTCGTGCAACGATTCCGCGCGATGCGTGTCGTCATCGCCCCCGACTCGTTCAAGGGCTCGCTGACCTCCGTCGAGGTCGCGACGGCCCTGGCTGACGGCTGGCGTGCCGCCAGGCCCGACGACGAGATCCTCCTCGCGCCACTCGCCGACGGCGGCGAGGGCACGCTCGTGGCGATCGAGGCTGCCGGCGGCTGGGAGTGGCGCAACTCGCCCGCGACGGACCCGATCGGCAGGCCTCTGGAGGCGCGATGGCTTTGCTCCACCGATGGGCTCCGCGCCGTCGTTGAGCTCGCCGAGGCATCAGGTTTGTCGCGACTCGCGGCGTCGGAGCGGGATCCGGTCGAGGCGTCGACGCGAGGTACCGGCGAGGTCTTGAGGGCCGTCCTCGAGGAGGGCATCCGAACGATCACGCTGGCAATCGGCGGCAGTGCTACCACGGACGGTGGGGCCGGCATCCTGCGGGCACTCGGCGCAGAGATCGACGATTCGCACGTGGAGCTCGCCGGGCTCGATCCTCGTCTCGGCGAGGTGCACCTTCGGATCGCCTGCGACGTCTCCAATCCGTTGCTGGGCTCGATGGGTGCCGCGGCGACCTATGGACCGCAGAAGGGCGCGACGCCGGCCCTGGTCGCGCAGCTGGATGCCGCGCTCGCGCTGTACGCGGATGGCGTGCGGGACGCGACGGGACGCGACGAGCGCGAGACGCCGGGCGCGGGCGCCGCGGGCGGAACCGCGTTCGGGCTGCTCTCGATCGCCGATCGGTTCCGGTCCGTCAGGCTCATTCCGGGCGTGGAGGTCGTCACCGAGGAGACGGGCCTGCGCGAGAAGCTCGCGAACGCGGACGTCGTGATCACCGGGGAGGGCCGGATCGATGCCCAGACCGCCTTCGGCAAAACCGCGCTTGGCGTCGCGCAGCTGGCCCACGCCGCCGGGGTCGCCTGCATCGCAGTCGGGGGTGGGGTCACCGCGGAGGGGATCGAGGCGCTCGCAGGCCTCGCTATCGTGGTCCCGATGACCGAGCAGCCGATGTCTCTGGAGGCGGCGATGGCCGCGGGCGTCGCGCCGCTGGTCCGCTGTGGCGAGCGGATCGCCCGGCTCGTCAGCCTCGGCGAATCGCGCGCATGACGCCTGCGAAGACCCCCGCCAAGCGCCCGAAGAAGCGCCCGACCAAGCGGCGAAAGCCGAATCCGTATCTCGCCTGGGCAAAGCGGCTGGAGCGCACGCGGCCCGGCCTCGTCCGGTTCACGCTGGACTCGCTCGCCGAGGTGTACGGCCACCCGCCCTACGAGCGACGCTGGGACCCGACCTCGGAGCTGGTCCTCACGATCCTCACCCAGAACAGCGCCGACGTGAACGCCGAGTACGCGTTCATCGAGCTGCGCAAGGCGTACCCGTCGAACCGACCCGCTGAGCGCCACGTGCCCGGCGCGGGCTGGGGCGGTGTCGGGCTGCCCGACGGGGTCCCGCCCGATTGGGCGCTCGTGGACGTGGCGCCGCTCGAGGAGCTCGTCGAGGTCATCCGGCCGGGTGGTCTGCCGAACCAGAAGGCGAAGGGCATCAAGGCCGCGCTTCGCGCGATCCACGAGGCGCGCGGCGACTACTCGCTGGAGTTCCTGGGCGACCTGCCGGCGCTGGAGGCGCGAACCTGGCTCACGGGGATCAAGGGCGTCGGCGTGAAGACGGCATCGGTCGTGCTCCTGTTCTCGTTCGGGATGCCGCTCATGCCGGTCGATCGACATGTCGAGCGCGTGTCGTCGCGCGTCGGGCTCATCCCGAAGATGAACACCGCCGATGCGGCACACGACTACTTCCTCGCGCTCCTCGAACCAGACCAGATGCACGAGGCGCACGTCAACCTGATCCGGCACGGCCGGCTCGTGTGCCACGCGCGTAACCCGGCGCACGAGCTCTGCCCGCTGCGGGACCGGTGCCGCTTCGTGGACCCGAAGGCGCTGTAGCCCGCGCGCGGCCGACTATGATCGCGCCATGCTGAGCGGCGGTTGGAGGGGCGGCTCCGGGGCGCCGCGAATTCTCATCGTCGACGACGACCCCAACCTGCTCGTGCTGCTGGCGGACCAGCTGCGGGCGGATGGCTTCGAGATCCAGACCGCGCGCGACGGCGAGGAGGCGCTCCGCCGACTTGATGGCGGCTGGCCGGACCTGCTCATCGTGGACATGATGATGGCCCGCATGGACGGGCTGACCCTCGCCCGGGAGGTCAAGGCGCGCGCCGACCTGCCGATCATCGTTCTTTCGGCGATCGACACCGCCGATTCAAAGGCCGACCTCCTCGAGGAGGTCGCCGAGGACTACGTTACCAAGCCGTACCACTACCCAGAGCTCCGCGCCAGGATCATGCGGGTCATGCGTCGCCTCGGTGACAAGGTGCCGCGCCGCGAGCTCGTCCTGGGTCCACAGCTCTCGCTGGAGCTGCGCCGCAAGTCGGCGACGGTCAAGGGCGAGGTCGTCCAGCTGACACCGACGGAATCGCGCCTGCTCTATGCGCTGGCGGCGAACCTCGGCAACACCGTGAGCACGGAGACCCTCCTCGATCGGGGCTGGGGTGACACGGACGACGCCGATCCCTCGTATGTCTGGGTCACGATGCGCCGGCTGCGCCAGAAGATCGAGCCGGATCCGGACCATCCGATCCACCTCGTCACGGTGCGCGGCGTGGGCTACCGCCTCGTGTCCCGCACTGCGCCAGAACCGGCGGACGGGGCCGGGTGAGCGAATCGAGCCGTCGCCCGCCCGCCAGGCCGGCCCAGCCCCAGGAGACACAGCGCATCGGGTCGGCGATGTCGTTCCGCGCCCGGCTGACCCTCGGCCTCGTGATCGGCTCCGTGCTGCCGCTGTCGCTCTTCGGGCTCGTTCTGATCGGGACGGAGATCGCGCGAACGGGTGTCGTTGACTCGACCCTCGTCCGTGTGGTCGTGTTCGTGCTCGCCGCCGCGATCATCGTCACGGTCCTGTTCGCGTACTTCCTCGCGGGCAACCTCACCGCGCCGCTGCGAGCGGTCTCGCGCGCGGTCGAGCGCGCGTCGGCGGGTGACCTGTCCGTCCGGGTCGAGGTCGCGGGCGAGGACGAGCTGGCGCGACTCGTCGAAAGCCACAACCGGCTCGCGGGCGACCTCGAACGGCGCAACGCGGAGCTGGGGCGGATCCTCCTCGCGATCGGTGAGACATCGCCGAGGGACGGGCTGGATCGACTGGTCGCGCACGCGACCATGAGCGCGAAGGAGGCGTTCGGGCTGATCGATGCCCGGATCGTCCTTGGCGACCCGACCATGGTGCCCGAAGAGGAGGACATCCCCGGCGAGTCGCGCCCTGTCCGGGCGGTGCTCGCGCTGCCGGACGAGCGGGTCGGCGTGCTGGTGGGCCACCTCGCCGCCACGCGCCGCTGGGATGCCGCGGACCAGGACCTGATCGAGCTGTACGCGAGCGAGGTCGCGGTCGCGATCCGGAATCTCGAGCTCTTCGACCAGGTGGAGCGGCAGCGGGTGAAACTGGTGGAGCTCGACGCCGCGAAGGACGAGTTCCTGCGTGGCATCAGCCACAACCTGCAGACCCCGCTGACCAGCATCCGCGCCTACGCGGAGCAGATGGGCACCGAGCGGCCGGACCCGCGCCTCTCGATCATCGTGGAGCAGTCCGACCGGCTGTATCGGATCGTCCGCCAGCTCGTATCGGTATCCCGGCTGGAGGCGGGAACGCTCCGCTCGAAGTCGGAGGTGCTGGCGCTGGCGCCGCGCGTCCGTCGCGCCTGGGATGCGCTGGGGGTCGCCGGCGTGCCGTTCGAGCTCCAGGACGACGCCGCCGGCTGGCTGGCGATCGCGGATCCGGACCAGCTGGACCAGGTGCTCTGGGCCCTCCTGGACAACTCGGCGCGGTACGCGGGGGGAGCGGCGATTCGCGCCCACGTGGCCCCACGCCCGACTGAGCACCGGCTCGCGGTGACGATCGCGGACAGCGGCGTCGGCGTGAAGCCGGAGGACCGCGAGAAGATCTTCGAGCGCTACGAGCGCGGCGCCGCGGGAGCCGGCGTTGAGGGCACCGGCCTCGGGTTGTACGTCTCGAGGCAGCTGTGTCGCGCCATGGGCGGCGACCTGGTCCTGGAGCCGGCGGGGTCCGAGCCCGGGGCGGCGTTCACGGTCCTCCTGCCGGCCGAGCCACCGGCAACGGAGTCGTAGCGGGACACCGATAGTCCCAGCCGACCAGTACGAAGGGCCGGTGCACCACAGAACCACTGGCAAGGTGACGAGAAAGGTCCCCTGCGAAGACTTGGGGATGGATGGTCACCACCCCGACAACCCCGATCGATCGCGCCCCCGACGCCCCTGCGGCGGCGGCGGATTCCGTGCCGACCAAGCGGCCCAAGAGCCGTGGCCAGAGCCTCGCGGAGTTCGCGCTGACGGTGCCGTTTGCGCTGCTCATGGTGCTGTTCGGGCTCGACTTCGGCCGCGTGTTCCTTGGCTGGGTCTCGCTCAACAACGCGGCCCGCGAGGCAGCGAACTACGCCGCGATGAACCCGACGGCATGGACGCTCCCGTACAACCTCAGCGTTCAGGCGGAGTACTCGCGCCTGGTGCAGACCGAGGCGTCCAGCATCAACTGCACGCTCGTCTCGCCCGTGCCTGCGCCGACGTTCGCCAGCGGGACCAGCATCGGGGCGCCGGCGAAGGTGGTGCTGACGTGCCAGTTCAACCTGATCACGCCATTCATCGGCCTGCTGACCGGCAACCCGATCCCGGTTTCGGCGTCGTCCGCCTTCCCGGTACGGGCCGGGCTGATCCAGGGCATCCCCGTGCCCACCGACACCCCGACGCCGACGGCCGCGCCCACCGCCACGGCCGGGCCGACACCGAGCGTCGCGCCGAGCGTCGCCCCCACCGCGTCATCCGGCGCCAGCGCAGCGCCGACAACGGCGCCGACGCCGACGCCGAGCCCGACCCCCGCGACCTGCACCGTGATCAGCCTGCTCAACGTGCAGACGAACAAGGCCACGGCGAACTGGCACAACGCTGGCTTCACTGGCAACGTGATCTTCTCGCCGCTGGTCCCGCCCAACTACAAGATCGCGTGGCAGAGCCTGACGGTCGGGACCTCGCAGCTGTGCTCGGTCAACATCACGGTGCGGAGCAGCGTGCCGTGAGCGACCGCGCCGTCGGTGGCTCGCGCCACCGCGCCCGTGGGCAGAGCCTGGTCGAGTTCGCCCTGATCTTCCCGATCATCGTGCTGCTCGTCGTCGGCTTCGTCGAGATCGGGCGCGCCGTGTTCGCGTACAACACGATCGCCAACGCGGCCCGGCAGGGGGCTCGCGTCGCGATCGTCAACCAGCTTGCTGACGTCACCGAGTGCAACGAGATGTGGCCGATCGACGACCCGTATGAACCGCACTGGTCCGTGCGAGGCTGCGCGATCCTCGCCGCGAAGACGCTCGGCATCAACACCTCGAACGTCTCGGTCTCGTATGCCCCTCCGCCCGACACCACGCTCACCTGCAGCCCGGTGCTCCACGTCGGGTGCATCGTCTCGGTGACCGTCACCTACCAGTACGCCGTCTCGACCCCGTTCGTGAGCATGCTGATCGGCCCGATGACGATGAGCCAGACCTCGCAGATGCCAGTCGAAAGGGTCTTCCCATGATCACGCACCCGCGCCGCGGCTCCCACGACCCGGAGTCGGGTCAGGCCATCGTGGTCATGCTCGGGGCGATCCTGCTTGCCGTCGCCATGGTCGCGACGATCGTCGACGGCGGCAACGTGCTCGCCCAGCAGCGCGTCGCCCAGAACGGCGTCGACGCGGCCGCCCAGGCCGGTGCGGTCCTCCTGGCGGAGCGCCTCGCCGGAGCCACCGAACCCTCCGGCGGATGGGACATCAACATCAACGGGCGCATCGCCCAGGTCGCGGCGGCCAACAACATCACCGTCCGGGCGGCCTACTACACGGACATCTGCGGCATCCCGCTCAAGGCCGATGGGACGGCGGCGATCTACGGCAATCGGAGCGAGGACCTCGCGAATGCCCTCAAGGTGAACAACAGCTCACACGTCCTGCCGGGCGGCACGGCCACGGCGCCCGACTGCCCGAACCGCCTCGTCGGCCCCGTGGCCGGGGTCATGGTTCTCGCGGACAAGATCGTGGGGACCTATGTGGCACGTGCGATCGGCATCCCGTCATTCACGGTGACCACGCGTGCGACTGCGGTATCCGGCTACCTCCAGGGCTACTGCGACGCGACCCAGGGTCGCTACTGCGCGCTGCTCCCGGTCGCCTTCCCTGTCGACATCGTGACCTGCAACGGGAGCAACCGGCCGATCGACACGGGAACGCCCTGGCTCTTCAACAAGGTCTACAAGTTCCCGCTGTGCTCCAACAGCCCCGGCAACGTCGGTTGGCTGGATTGGGACCCTCCCGCTGGCGGCGCGAGCGAGCTCGTCTGCTCGATCCTTACCGCGGACAACCCGGCCATCAACCTCCCGTCGTGGCAGTACGTGACGTCAACCGGCAACGTCAACGGCGGCGGCGGCCAGTGCGGCATGTCGGTGCAAGATGCCATCCGCAGCTACGAGGGCAAGGTCGTGCTTGCGCCCCAGTTCGACCTCACCTGCAACCCGGGCAACAACGTCACGCCCAGCAGCGACCAGCCGGCCATCGTCACCGCACCGAACTACGGTTGCCCCGCCGGAGACCTCGGTGGCAACGGGCAGAATCAGTGGTACCGAATGCCAAGCTTCGCGTTCCTGGAGCTGTGCGGTCCCGCGGTCGCCGGCTGCGGTGGCCTCCACGGTGCGTACATCTCCGGCAACGACAGCGCCACGTGCGACACGGGGAACGGCGCGACTGCCTGCCTCGTGGCGAAGTTCGTCAACATCATGGGCAC
>JANLSG010000308.1:0-13442 GCA_031362295.1 Chloroflexota bacterium | reverse complement strand
GGCGAAGTTGATCTGCTTGCGCTCGTCGTCGTACAGCGCGATGTAGATGTTCTCGGCGTACAGGAGGCCACCGAGGATCCCGTGGATCCCACGGTAGAACTCGTCCATGTCCTGCGCTCGGCCGGCAAGCTCGGCGATCTCGTAGAGGGCCGTCTGCGTCTTGGCGGCACTGGACTGTCGCTGGAGCTGCCGCTCGAGGGCGCCGATGCGCGCCTCGAGGGCCGTCGTCGTTGGCTTGGGATCGTCCGTGGTAATGAGGGTGCCTCCATCGAGACGGATCCCCGCTCGCCGCTCTGATCGAGCATAGCGAGGGACGAGGTCGGCGAGTGCCCGAGCCGCGCTACGATCTCGCGATGGACGACACCCGCTGGGTCAAGCCGGTCACGCTGCAGGGCGGCATCGTGCGTCTGGAGCCGCTCTCGCTGGACCACCTCGACGACCTGGCGCGCGTCGCCTTCGAGGGCGACCTGTGGCGCTGGACGATGGTGCAGCCCTCGAACACGGACGAGCTGCGCGCCTGGCTGGAGGCCGCGCTCGCCGGGGCCGCGGCCGGCACGGAGATGCCCTTCGCGACTGTCGATCGATCGTCCGGGCGGGCCGTTGGCAGCTCCCGGTTCATGTCGATCGTGCCGGAGCACAAGCGCCTCGAGGTTGGCTGGACCTGGATCGCGCTCGCACACCAGCGCTCTGGCGCCAATCGCGAGGCGAAGCTGCTGCAGATGACGCACGCGTTCGAGACCCTCGGCGCGAACCGCCTCGAGTTCAAGACGGATTCGCTGAACGAGAAGGCCAATCCGGGCCTGCTCGGGATCGGCGCGACGTTCGAGGGCACGTTCCGCAACCACATGGTCATGCCCGGCGGCCGCCTCCGGCACTCCAACTACTACAGCGTGGTCCGCGAGGAGTGGCCCGCGGTGAAGGCGCAGCTCCAGGCGAAGCTTGATCGCTCCTGACGCCCTTTCGCCCGTGACGGGGCCGTGCCATCATCCACCGGCCGGACGAACGCCGGCTTAACGAGGGGAGACGACATGGTCGATCTGCTGGTCAAGGTCCTCATCAACGCGGTCGGCGTGATCGTCGCCGTGCTCGTTGTACCCCAGATCAAGTTCCCGGCGGCCGATGACCTGCTCAAGCTCCAGGGCGACTGGTGGCAAGTGATCGTCGTCGCGGTGATCCTCGCGCTGATCAACAGCTACCTGAAGCCGATCCTCAAGATGCTGTCATTCCCGATCACGCTGCTGACGATGGGCCTGTTCGCATTCATCCTCAACGCCGCGCTGCTGCTGCTCGTAGCGTTCATCGCGGACCTGGCCAACATCGCCTTTACGATCGGCGGCTTCCCGCCCGGCTTCACCGCCGACTCATTCATCGGGGCACTCCTCGGCTCGATCGTGATCAGCATCGTGTCGATCGTCCTGGGCATGCTGGACCGCGGCCGCCGCATCGTCACCTGACGCCGGCCTGAACCTCGCCTTCGCCTCGCGGCGGGGTCGCGCCTGCGCCCGCTAGACTTCGGCACATGGGTGCGGTCGACACGATGGAAACGTTCTTCGAGCTGCTCAACGACGGCGATCGGCCGGGTGCCGTCGCGCTCTTCGACGAGAAGGTCGAGATGCGGATCCACGTCGGCGACAACGCACGGACGCTGCGCGGGGTGGAGCAGGTCGGTGGCTGGTTCCTGCGCGCGGAGCCGGGCCTGAAGATGATCCCCGGCGACGTGCGCGACCTCGGGATCACCTACCAGGCGGACGTCCTGAGCGTGCGCCCCGGCGCGCCGAGCCAGCACCTCGATGCGTCCTTTCGCGTCGAGGCCGGCAAGATCACGAGCATCAACCTCGCGCCTCGCTAGGTCGCGGACGCCCGCCTAGCTCGCGCCCGGGATCTCACTCGCCGCCGGCAGCTCCGTTGCGAGCGGCACCGGGATGATCAGCTGGTCGCCGATCTGCAGCTTGTCCGGATCGGGCAGGTTCTCCGCGTTGGCCGCGATGAGGTCCGCGAGCGTGATCCCGAAGCGTCCGGCGATCCTGGACAGCGTGTCGCCCGCCTGCACGACGTAGAGCGTGGGTGTTGGCTTGGGGACTGCCGTCGGGGCGACGCTTGGGAGGAGCGTCTGGACCGGTACTCCGGGGCTGGCGGAGCTGCCGGGTGCTGCAGGGCTGCCGAACCCGAGCAGGCCCGGGAGGGCGAAGAGCACCGCCGCGGCAAGCGCGATCGCGAGCACCGCGACGAGGATCGGCGGGATGGACAGCTCCGGCAGCCGTCGCGAGCGCAGCGTCGGGTAGGCCTCCAGCGGCTTCGCGCGCTCCCACTCCGGGGCGGGACCCCCCGCGGCCGCGGGACGCCCGGCCACGGGCCCTGCCGAATCTCGCTCCCTGCGCCGGAACCTGCGCGGCAGCTCGCCGCCGGGGTCGTCTGCGTCCTCGCTCCAGCCGGTGCCACGGGAGCGGCGTTCGCGATCGACCGGCGGCGGATCGATGGGTGGCTCCTCGAGCTCGCCCATGCCGTCGTCGGGCAGGCCGCCGGGCATGACCTCGGCGGGATCCGAGGCAACCCGATCCGCGTAGCTCCCTGACAGGCCACGGCCACGGCGCGGGACGTCGGCGCGGACCACGTCGTTGGCGCCGTCCGGGTCGTCACCTTCGCCATCATCGGCCCACGCCGGGTCAGCCGCAGCGTCGCCACGATCCTTGCGCGACAGCCATGGCGGCGGCGCCTGCCAGTTCCGCGGTGGATTGCGCTGTGACAGCCCCGCCTCGCCGCCACCTGCGCCGAGCGGCTTGGGCGCGTCAGCGCGAGATCGGGCGGCCTCGCGTCGGGCCCAGTCCTGGAACGTTGGACAGACCGGGAACGCGGACGAGAGGCAGTACGCCTCCTGGTGCGCGAGGGCACGCGGCGCCGGTTGCGCCTCGGCGTAGCAGCGGTGCCGGTGGTCCGGGCTCGCAGCACGCTCGTCTCGATCGTCCTCGAACGCGACGAAGGGACAGGCGGGAGCACCGTCGGCGATGGGGAGCCCTCGCTCGGTCATCGCGGCCGATGATAGCCGCGCGCGGCCGTGGCGAGCGCTGCAGGCTGATCAGGCGGGCGCGAGGTCGCCCGAATCGACAGGCGCGCGGCGCAGTTCGCGCAGGTGATCGAGCAGCGATTGCGATCGGAACCCGAGCCAGTCGTCAAGGCGCCAGCACACGATCGGGGCAACGCCCGCGAGGTACGAGTACGTCGCCCAGTTGCCGCCGTACAGCGTCACCAGGTAGACGGCACAGCCCGCGAGGATGACGCCGTCCATCGACCTTCGGAGTCGCAGTCCGACGACTGCCACGATCCCGCCGAACACGAACCGGAGGTTGTCGAGGGCCTCGACGCGACCGCCTGTCAGCGCTCTCGCAATCGTCCCGAGCGACCAGATCACGGCCTTGCTGAGCCCGTTGGACCGGCTCGCGCTTTCGATGAAGCTCGGGATTCCCCAGATCGTGAGTACCGGAGCCCAGGCGAGGAGCGATCCCACGACGAACGTGGCAATCGCGCGCCTCCCTGCCATCGCAAGGAAGACCGGGGCGAACGCCAGTGCGGAGAGCTTGAATGCCGCCACGCAGGCGAGGAGGAACCCGGCCAGTGCGGGCTGCCGCTTCGCGACCATGAACGTGAGCAGGATGAGGAGACCGAGCGTCGTGTCGTTCGATCCATCGAGCGAGGCGGATACCAGGATCTGTGCGAACGCATACACCGCGAGCCCGACGAGGCGGCCCTGCAGCGCGAGGATGGCCGTGACCGCCATCGCGGACACGAACTCCAGGATCGCCGGGGCGTGGTGGAAGGGCAGGTACAGCAGGATCGCGATGGGCCCGTACGGGAACGGCGCGCCCGGCGGATCGGACATCGGGTATTCGAAGCCGTATGGGTTGAGGCCCTCCAGGACGCGGCTGACGGCGCCTTCCGTGACCCACAGTACGTCGGAGCCAACGTGGCCCGACGCGGCGAAGCGGACGAGCATCCCGCCCACCAAAAAGACCACGACGGTCGCGGCGGTGACCGGCCGTCGGGCGGAGAGCACGAGCAACAGCCCGAGCGCGAGGAAGACCCCGAAGTGGGTCGGTGTCGGGGCGCCCGACTGGAGGGCAAGCAGGAGCGCGACGACGAGCGCGATCCGAGCGGGGTCGATGGGCAACGAGCGGCGCCTCCCTGGTCGACGCCGATCATACCGGCGGGAATGGAGGCGTTTGACAGTCCGGAGGCGCGTCTCGACACTCAGGCAACCCCCCAGCAACGCCCAGCACCGCCGCCCAGCCGGAAGGAGCCTCCATGTTCCCGATCAGGATCGTTCGCCAATTCCTCGCTCCCACCACCACCGTCCGCGCGCACTGCGACCTGCCCTGCGGCGTGTACGACCCCGAGCAGGCCCGCATCGAAGCGGAGTCGTGCTATCGCATCGTCGAGAAGTACGCAGCCAACGAGGACGTTGCCTACCGCACCCGCGCCATCGCGATCAAGGAAGAGCGCGCCGAGCTGGTGAAGCATCACCTCGACGTCCTCTGGCACGACTACTTCAAGCCGGAGCACCTCGAGAAGGTCCCGAACCTCCACGACCTCTTCTGGCAGGCAAACAAGCAGGTTTCGAAGGTCAAGGCCTCGACGGACCTCGCCGACGCCAGGAAGCTCCTCGAGCTCATCGATGACGTCGATGCCGCATGGAAGGCCACTGGCGGCCTCGAGAAGACGCGAGTCAACGGGCGCCCGAGCTGATCCGGCCAGCTGAGCCCGGCCAAGGTGATGGCCGCGCGCGGGCCCTGGCGGGTCGCGGTCACCGAGGGGTCGATGCTGCCCGCGATCGAGCCGGGTGACTGGCTCGTCGTGAACCCGCGGGTCGCCTCGTGGCCGCGGCCGGGAACGGTCGTCGTCTTTCGCGAGCCGATATCCGACGCCCTCGCGATCAAGCGAGTCTCCGCGGGGCCGGGCGAGCGAGTGAGATTTGCCGACGGCTACTTGACCCTCGCGGCAGACGAGGCGTGGCTCGTCGCGGACGCGTCCGAGGCGGCAACCGGGGCGGCGGGCTTCGGGGCGCCGATCGACTCGGCACGGTTCGGGCCGGTGTCGCTGGACCGACTCGTTGGCAGGGTGCTGTTCCGGTATGGGCCCCTCCGCAGGTTCGGGCGCATCATGAGCAGGCGAGGAGCGACGGAATGACGAGCGACAATCGGGCACTGCCCAGCGCCCCGGACCCGTGGGCCGGGAGCGAGATGCCGCCCCGGCGTGATGGGCCGCCGTATCACGTGACCGAGATGATCGAGGCCGAGCCTGGCCTCGCGACACGCCTGCTCACGCGTCTTGCCGATCCCGCGGGAGCAGCCGCGCGACTCGCCGCGGCGGTGCGGGCGGCGGCTGAGGCCGGCCAGCCGATCATCGTGACCGGCTGCGGCACCAGCGAGCATGGCGCGCTGGCGACGGTCGAAATCCTGCGCGAGGGACTCCGAACCGCCGGCCTTCCGTGGCGGCTGGGCCACGCCGGCTGTCCCGTCGCCGTGCAGGCATTCGAAGGCTCGCTGGAGGATTGGCTCGGCGCTTCGGGCGGGGTCGTGATCGGCGTGAGCCACGAGGGTGGCACCTGGGCGACGAATCTCGCACTGGAGCAAGCCCGCGCTTCTGGCGCGAGGGTCGCGCTGCTGACCGCGTCGGATCGATCGCCGGGGGCTGCCCTCGCCGACATCGTCGTGACGACGGAGGAACTGGACCAGAGCTGGTGCCACACGATCGGCTACCTGTCCCCGATCCTCGCGGCGGCAGCGGTGGCGGGCCACCTGGTCGGGAGCCCGCCGGATTCAGGCGCGGCCCGCGCGTTGCTCGCAGCCGGCCTCACGGCCGATGCCACGCTCGCGACGGAGCGACTCGCTGGTGCGCTGGCGGGCGTCGAGCGACTCATCGTCGTCGCGACGGGCGCCGACCGACCCGCCGCTCGCGAGCTCGTCCTGAAAGTCGAGGAGGGCGCCCACCTCCCGGCGGCGATGCGTGATCTCGAGACGCTGCTCCATGGCCATCTCGCCGGCATCGACGCGAAGACCGGCATCGTCCTGATCTTCACCGAGACGAGTCAGGCCGAGGCGCGCGCCGCACGCGCGTCGGGCGTGCTGCGCGCCGTGACCGCACTCGGTGTGACGACCGGCGCAATCCTCCTCGCGAGCCACGACGCCGCGATCCCCGCGGCCTTGACTCCTGCCGGGCGGCTCGTGGTGCCCGCGGCGCCCAACCTGCCGCCGACGATGGCGTCGCTCCTGGGTTCAGCGGTGCCGCTCCAGCTGCTGACGGAGCGGCTCGCGCGGGCCTGCGGCGTGGATCCCGATCCGATCCGCCGCGACAACCCGGCCTACCTCGCAGCCGCCGACGCGGCCGGCTGAGGCACCCGCGGCCGGGTTAGCTGATCCCAAACGAGGGGACCGGTTGCTCGGACGAGCAAAGATCGGGCCCATGATCGCGCCATGATCATTTCTGGCGTTTCGAGGGCTATTCGGTCGTCGCCGACAGCGTCGTTGTTCGTTGTGGCCTGCGGCGCGAGCACGATCGAGCGTTGGCAGCAGCTTCCGCGGGGCTCGAACCGCGGCGGATGCGTCGCAAACAGCCGACGAAGTCCTGGATTTGATCACCACACGATCATCCCGCTCCAAATGGGCGTGATGACGGCCGGCAACATGACGGCGTGGCGGGAGCTCGGGCGTCGTCCTGCGAACCGACCGGTATCCGATGTCGCCCGTCAGTCAGACCCTGCCGATCAGCTCCTCTGCCATGAAGTCGATCATGTCGAGGTCTCGGGGCACGAAGTCCTGCAGCATCATCCGCTCGATCCCGGCGTCCGCGTAGCGGGTGACCATCGCTCGGGCCTCGTCGGGCGTCCCCGTGACCCAGCGGTTGCGGCGAGCGTTCAACCAGGCTTGCCCTTGCGTTCCGGCCTGGCCAAAGCCAGCAAGCAGCGCCGCCACCCGACGGTCCATCTCGGCCTGATTCCGGCCCATCAGTGCCCCGACCATCGCCGAGCGGGTGAGGGAGCCCGGATCCCGGCCAGCGGCGACGCAGGCCTCGTCGAGCTGCGCCTGCTTCTCGCGCGCGACATCGGGCGTCGATGACGACAGGTTGAACTCGTCCGAATAGCGGGCGGCGAGCCGGAATCCACGCGGCGAACCCTCGCCGCCGGTGATGATCCGCGGCCGTGTTCGGCCGTTTTTGCCCACCGGCCGACCGTCGACCTGCACGGGCCCCGGGATGACGGCTCCGTCACGAACAACGATCTGGTGGCCGTCGAACGCCCAGCCCGTCGGCTCCTCCCAGAGTCCGCGGAGGAGCGCGAGCTGGTCCTCCAGCAGGTCGGCCCGTTCGGCGATATCCGGAAAGGCGAGGCCCACCGGCAGGTGGTCCGACTCGTTCCAGCCGGCACCGACGCCCACCTCGATCCGCCCGCCGCTCATGTGATCCACCGTGGTGATCAGCTTCGCGAAGTTGCCCGGGTGGCGAACCGTCACCGGGCTGACGAGCGTGCCCAGGCCGATCTTGGTCGTCTCGCGGGCGAGGCCGGCGATGACCACCCACGCGTCGGTGGTGATCTGGCCGGAATCGCCGGGGAACGACGCGTAGTGATCGCTCCGGAACAGCGTCTCGAATCCCGCCGCCTCCGCCCGCAGCGCGATGGCCAGCTGATCCTCGTAGGACAGGCCCTGCTGGGCCTCGATCATCAGCGCGAATCGCACTGGTCGACCTCCGCGCGAGCGCCCGCTCGACAGTTGATGTTGACGAAATCATTCATGTCGATACAATGCTTCATCTGATGCGAAGTATCTCCGCTCCGCTCGATGAGGCCGTCGACGTCGAGGCCATCCTGACAGAAGTCGCCGGCTGGGTCGGCGAGCTGCGCTGTGCCTCGATGGGCCGCCTCGTCCAGGGCAACGTGAGCATGAGCCAGATGCACGTCCTGTGGCTCCTCCAGCACCACGGCGAGCTGTCGATGAGCCGGCTCGCGGAGCTGCTCGGAGTCTCGATGTCCAATGCCACCGGGATCATCGATCGAATGGAAGAGCACGGCTACATCGAGCGCGTGCGCGTCCCGGACGATCGGCGCGTCGTGCTGGTTCGGCCCGCCGAAGGCGGCCGTCGAGCACTCTCGGAGACCGAGAGCACGAAGCGCGACCGGATGCGTGCCGTCCTCGGCCACATCCCGGCAACCGAGCGCCCGATCGTCCTCGCCGCACTGCGCACGCTCCGACGCGCGCTGTCCGCGGAGGTCGAGTCGAGCCCGGTCCACCAGCACCACTTCGCCGATCCGGCGAGCTGACCAGGCCAGCGTCCGCCGGCCACACCATGGCCACAAGCCCCAGCCACGAAGGAAGACCCATGGAATCGTTCTCGGAAGGCCCCCAGACACCCACGCTCGCGGAGGATCCTGCCCTCGGCCTGAGCCGGCGCACGAAGTTCGAGATCCTCGGCGCGGTCATGCTCGGCATGTTCCTCTCCGCCCTCGACCAGACGATCGTGGGTCCGGTCCTGCCGAGGATCGTCTCCGACCTTCGGGGCAACGACTACTACACGTGGGCGGTCACGATCTACCTGCTCACCTCCACGGTGACCGTGCCGATCTACGGCAAGCTGTCCGACCTGTTTGGCCGCAAGCCGATCCTGATCGCCGGCATCTCGCTGTTCCTCGTTGGGTCGGCGCTGTCCGGCCTCAGCCAGGAGATGTGGCAGCTGGTCCTGTTCCGCGGCGTGCAGGGCCTCGGCGCCGGCGCCCTCTTCCCCATTGCCCTCGCGGTGATCGGTGACCTGTTCACCCCGGCGGAGCGCGGCAAGTACCAGGGCCTGTTCGGCCTGGTCTTCGGCCTCGCCTTCGTCCTCGGGCCGCTCATCGGCGGCACCCTGACCGACAATCTCAGCTGGCACTGGATCTTCTACGTCAACCTGCCGATCGGGGCGGTCGCCCTGTTCGTGATCTGGCGCCTCCTGCCGAACATCAAGCACCTCGAGCGCGCGGGCAGGATCGACTACGTGGGCGTCGTGACCCTGACGCTCGGCCTCGTCCCGCTGCTCATCGGCTTCACCGTTGCCGAGACGACCGGCTTCGGGGATCCGTTCTTCTGGCTGTGGGCCGGCGCCGGCCTCTTCTTCCTGGCGATCTTCGTCCTCGTCGAGCGGCGCAGCCCGGAGCCGATCATCCCGCTCCACCTGTTCAGGAACCGCACGTTCTCGTCGTCGATGCTGTCGATCTTCTTCGCGACCTTCGGCTTCGGCGCCGTGATCATCTTCCTGCCGTTCTACTTCCTCATCGTCGAGGGGGCGACCTCGACCGAGTCGGGCTACCGCCTCCTGCCGTTCATGTTCGGCCTCATCGTGGCTTCGATCGCATCGGGGCAGATCGTCAGCCGGACCGGCAAGTACAAGCCGGTCATCCTCGTCGGGATCGTGACCCTCATCGTCGGGATGGTGCTGCTCACGCAGCTCCGGGTCGGAACGTCGGACACGATGCTCGCGATCTGGATGTTCATCGCCGGCCTCGGTGTCGGCCCAACATTCGCGGTGTTCACGATCATCGTCCAGAACGCGGTGCCGTTCAGCGAGCTTGGCGCCGCGACGAGCGACCTGACGCTCTTCCGGCAGATCGGCACCACCATCGGGATTGCCGTCGCGTTCACGCTCTTCCGCCTCAACTTCACCTGGAACCTGCTCCGCGAGCAGTTGATCCTGGCGGGCGCCCCGGCGGCGTTCGTCCCGGAGGCCGCTCCGGCGGGCTTCGATCCGGCACAGCTGACCTCGGTCAGCGGCAACGGGGGCGGCGACTTCCTGGCGTCGATCCCCGCGCAGTTCCAGCCGATCTTCATCGATGGCTTCCACCGGGCGCTGACGATCTCGATCGGCAACAGCATCTGGCTCGGGGTGGCTGCGTCGGCCATTGCCCTCGTCGCGGCGTTCTTCCTGAAGGAGATCCCGCTCCGGACCACGCACGGCGCTCCGGCAACGGGCGTGGCGCCGGCAGGCGCAAGGGCCGCTGCGGGCGCGCCCGCAGCGAGCATCGACTGACCGCCCTTCCGGGGCAGGACAGAGATCGGGCTAGGATCGGGGCTGTGACCACGGCCCCGATCGTCGCTCCCATCCCGCGCGGCCTCACTGCCATCGGTGCAGGCCGCGCTTCGTTTGCACACGCGCTGCCGGTCGCGGAGCTGCCACCCGGCGAGATGCGCCGCGTCACGTTCGGGGACCTCGACGTGCTGTTCGCCCACACGACGAATGGCATCGTCGCGATCGACGACCGCTGCCCGCACATGTCGGCGCCGCTGTCGATCGGCGAGCTGGATGGCTGCCTCATCGCGTGCCCGCTCCACAGCGGCCAGTTCGACCTGGCGACCGGCGACGCGACGCGCATGCCCACAACGGGTGGGCTGTATCCCGATGGCCGGTACCACCCTGTGTGGGCACCGGAAGGCCGTGACGCGAGGCCGGATCCGCCGGGACTGAAGGCAGAGGCTCGCCGCCTGACCCGCGTCCGCCGGATCCGCTATTACCCCGTGCGCATCGCCGGCGAGTCGATCGAGGTCGCGGTTCCCCGCTCCTGAGCCCGCCGCCGGGCCCTAGCCGATCGCCGTGTCCTGGGCGGGCGTGACCTTTTGCGCGGCGGCCCGGATGATCTCGATCACTTCCTTCGGGTCGTCGGTGACCTGGATCAGGTCGATATCGCCCGGCGAAATCATCTTCTCCTCGAGCAGCCTGGCCCGGATCCAGTCAACGAACCCACCGAAAAACTCCGTGCCAACGAGGACCACCGGGAAGTGCTCGATCTTGCCCGTCTGGATCAGCGTCAGCGCCTCGAACAACTCGTCCATCGTCCCGTAGCCGCCGGGCATGATCACGAAGCCGTCGGCGTACTTCACGAACATCGTCTTGCGGGCGAAGAAGTAGCGAAACGCGACGCCGAGGTCGACGTACTCGTTGAGCCCCTGCTCCTGGGGGAGCTCGATGTTGCAGCCGACGGACAGGCCGCCGCCCTCCTGGCACCCGCGGTTCGCCGCCTCCATGACACCCGGCCCGCCGCCGGTGATGACGGCGTAGCCCTCGAGCGCGAGCAGGCGCCCGATCTCGCGGGCCTTGTCGTAGGCCATGTCGCCTTCCTTGACCCGCGCGGACCCGAAGACCGTGATCGCCCGGCCGATCTCCGCCAGCGCATCAAAGCCCTCGACGAACTCCGCGAGGATCCGCAGCGCGCGCCACGTATCCGTGTCCAGGAAGGCGGGACGCGAGGTTCGCTGGAGGAGCTTCTTGTCCTCCGTCATGGTCGGGTTGCCGGCCATCTTCGAGCCGATGTCCGGACTCATCACGAGGCGCCCGGATCGACGATGCTCGCCGATCGGCTCGCCGCTCCTGTCCCCGCCGTCGCCGCCCTTGTCCGGGTCCCGCACCTGCATCGTCTGTCTCCTCGAGGGCGGCTGCGCGCCCGTCGGTGCATGCTACGACGGTGAACGATCGAACCCGCGTCCTCGTCGCAAGCGTCGTCGCCCTGGTGGGCGCCGTCTGGGTCGCGCAGGGGCTGGGTGCACCCATCGGCGGCGGGTTCATGGTCGGCGACATGTTCTGGGCGTACGCCGGGATCGCCTTGATCGCTGGCGCCGTGTTCTACGGCTTGTGGCCGAGCCTGCGGCGGCGTTAGGCCGCGCCTGCGGCGGCGTTAGGCCGCCCCTCTTCGCGCCGCACCCCCTCGCGCCCGACGTGGGACGCAACCGGCGCGCGATGATCGCGGCATGATCAAATCCAGGACTTTGATGGACGTTTGGGGTCCAATGCGGCGGCTGTCTACGCCTATCGAGGCGCCCGCCGACACTTGTTCGTGCTCAGGATATTGGCCGAGACGCGCCGAGGCAGCTGCGGTCCGGACCAAAGGGCTCGCAATCTGCCAGAAATGATCATGGGGCGATCATCGACGGGGTCTTTCCAAGCCGGCGGTAGTCGCGTTGGTTGCGCTGCCGCGGATCAGCTGCCGTCCGTCCTGGGTTCGAGGACGACCAGCGGCGTCACCGTGTCGCGGTTGACGACGAACGGCCTGTTGCCAGGGAAAAGCGCCCAGAGTCGCTCCTCCTCGTCGGCTCGCGCGGTGCGGGCGCGGACCTTCCGGGTTTCGCCCTTGAGCTCGAGCGTCGCGTTCGGCTGCGCCTTGAGGTTGACCCACCACGCCGGGTCGCCCTCCATCCAGCCGTTCATCGCGACGGTGACGAGGTTCGCCCCGTCCTCGTGGTAGCCCAGGATCGCGATCCGCTCCTTGCCGGATTTTCGCCCGACCGTGTGCAGCCGGAAGGTTCCCCATTTCTCCGGCTTGGCGCGCCAGAGCCCACGGCGGCCGCCCGTCCATCGATACGCGGCGCGATGCAGCGCCCAGGCAATGCGGATAAACCAGTTCGGTGGCATCGTCGGTCGCTTCTCGGTCGTTTCGTCGGCTTTGGCCATGGGTGCCCTCCTCTGGGAGCAGTGTCGGACCGCGTTGTGAAGATCTCGTGAACGGACACCGTAACGGACCGCAGGCCGGATGCGTCCGCGGATCACCACACCTCGGATCACGGTTCGCAATCGCCGGGTGCGCCGGGGGACGGGTTCGGCGCAGGACCCGAGGGTTGGATATCCCCAGCCCAGATCGTCAGGCGACCGCAGGACAAATCCGCGCGGCCAAAGGCCCACCCGACGCTGCGCGCGCCGTCGGGGCGGGTGGTGCTCCAGACCTGGCCCGGCTCCACGAGCATCGAGGTGAGCAGGCGGCCCGACGCCGACCGCGCCTCAACCGTCCAGGGCAGCGCCGGCAGGTCGGCGGTGCGAATCGTCGGTACTGGACCGCCCGCGCGGTACTCGCCGACACGGACATCGTTGACGAACAGCGAAACGTCGAGCGTCGTGCCGTTCGAAATCCCCAGCAGTGGCCGCTCCGCGGTCGGCGCCGGGCTCGCCCACATCCCACATGCGGCGATCGCGACCGCAACCGTGAGCGACGCGGCGAGACGCCTCGCATGCTTCATTGCGTGAGGCGCTGTAGTTGCCCCGCGTGGACGTCGGTCACCCACTCCCACCCGGGCTTGGCCGATGGACCGATCCTTGGGTCGCTCGGAACGCTGGCGTCGTGCAACGCGTAGACGTACGCCCGATCCAGGTCGATCCGGGTTCGTAGCTGATCAGCTGCACCGATGGACCCGTGGCCGGGGACAAGGACATCGACATCGCCCGCCACAACCTCGAACAACTGCAGCGCGGCGAGGTAGTCGTCGATCGGATCGGCGGCGTTCAGGTCGAGCATGGGAATCAGGGAATCGGAGAGCATGTCGCCGGCGATGAGAACGCCGCGCCCCTCGATCAACAGCGCCGCGTGGCCCGGCGCATGCGCCTGATGCTCGAGAATCCGGACCGGCGGGCCATCCCAGGGAATCCGCACCGCGTCGGCGGTCAGGCCG
>JANLSG010000298.1:0-5424 GCA_031362295.1 Chloroflexota bacterium | reverse complement strand
CGAGGCCGTCGGGCCCGACACGGCGATCTACTAGGCCGAGCCCGAGCCTCCGCCGATGGCACGCGAGCTGCCGATGTTCGAACCGCCCGGCGCGGGCGGCCACGGCCACGCAACCCCCGAGCCGATCACGATCGCCATGGGCGGTGGCGCGTTCGGGACCGCGGCGGACGGGTCAGCCGTGCTCCGGCGTCACCCCGACTGGATCCGCGCGAAGCTGCCCTCGGGCGAGAACTACCACGACCTCAAGCGCCTGCTCCGCGGCCTGAACCTCAACACGGTCTGCGAGGAGGCGCACTGCCCGAACATCGGCGAGTGCTGGGACCAGCGCACGGCCACGATCATGATCCTTGGCGACACGTGCACTCGCGCCTGCGGCTTCTGCAACGTGAAGACCGGCCGCCCAACCTGGTTCGACGAGGACGAGCCGCGCCGCGTCGCCGAGGCACTCTCGGAGCTCGGGCTGGAGCATGTCGTCGTGACGTCGGTTGCGCGCGACGACCTGCCCGATGGTGGCGCCCACGTCTTCGCGAACACGATCCGCGAGCTTCGGAGCCGCATCCCCGGCATGGGCGTCGAGGTGCTCATCCCGGACTTCAACGGCGAGGAGGCACCGCTCCGCGACGTGATGGCCGCCGCGCCGGACATCCTCAACCACAACCTCGAGACCGTTCGCCGGCTCCAGAAGCCGGTGCGCAAGCGCGCACGCTGGGATCGGACCCTGAGCGTCCTCGAGCGGGCGAAGTCCTACGCCAGGGAGTACGGCAACCCTGTCCACACCAAGAGCTCGCTGATGGTCGGCCTCGGCGAGACGCGGGACGAGCTGACCGAGGCGTTCGACGCCCTCCGCGAGGTCGATACGGACATCCTCACGATCGGTCAGTACCTTCGGCCCTCGCTGAACCACCTGGCGGTCGAGCGCTACTACCACCCGGACGAGTTCGCCGAGATGAAGTCGGCCGCGCTCGAGAAGGGCTTCAAGCACGTGGAGTCAGGGCCGCTGGTCCGCTCCAGCTACCACGCCCGCGACCAGGTGCCGGGCGCCGAGCTCAAGGCGCTCCGCCGCCGCCAGGCGACGCTCGACGCGAACGGGCGCGTCGTTCCCCTCGCCGGGTAGCGGAACCGAAGGGCCCGGAGCGTCGTCACCGGCGCGATGACCGGACCTGCCGCCGTCCGAATCACGACGCTGGTGGCGGTGCTCCTCGTTTCCGGATGTGGCTTCCTCCAACCATCCCCTGCGCCATCGGATGTGCCCGCTGCAAACGCGATGGTGGTGGGCTGCGGGAGCATCGAGGCGGCCGAATGCCGGTTCGTGGCGGAGCAGATCGGCGCCGGCCTGCCCGCGTTCCGCGGGCGGCCATTCACGATCGAGATCACCCTCTTTGGCTGCGAGAACCAGGCCGCATGCCCGAAGACGCTGGCCTTCCGCGACGGCATGGCTGTTGTCGAGTACGCGGACGGCGGCGACCCGATCCAACTCACGCTGCACGGTCCACCGGAGCAGCCACAGATCGCCGTCGATGCCAACACCGCGTGGAGTGGACTCATCCAGCCCAGCTCGCCGCGCGTCCTGGGTCCCGGGCCGGTCCCGTTTGAGGTCGGGCATTGCGGGCTGAGCCACGTCATCGATTTCGACGGCTCGTTCTGGGTCCCGGTCGGCCAGTTCGATGGTGATGCATCGGTGGTCATCAACAGCGAGCCCGGGCAAATGGCTCTCGTCGGGCCGAATCTCGCCGTGTACCAGGGCGCAGCCGGATTTTCCGTGCAGCTCGCGCGCTTTCCGGGCGCCAAGCACTTCTTCCTCTGCGCCTAGCCGGCGCGGCTATCCTTCCGGCACATGGTTCGTCAACTCTCCCGGTCCATCCCGCTCGCCGAATTGCACTGCCACCTCGGCGCGGCGGTCACGCCGGCGATCATGTGGGGCATCGCCCACTCCCAGGGCATCAAGCTCCCGACGAAGGACTACTGGGAGTTCCGCGACCTCATCACGGTGCCGACGAAGGGCTCGAAGTCGTTCGACGGCTACCTCCAGCTGTTCCACTGGACGGAGCTCATCCAGAGCTCGCCGCTCGCCGTGGAGCGCTCCGTCTACGAGGTCATCGGCGGGGCGTATCGCAAGAACAACATCACGACGATGGAGCTCCGCTTCAACCCGATGAAGCGGAACCGCGGCGGCGAGCAGGACCTCGACCACATCATCGCGGCGGCCACGCGCGGGATGGATCGGGCGAGCCTCGAGTACCCCGTGAAGCCAGGCTTGATCTTCTGCCTCGACCGGGCGTTCCCGTACGAGCTCAACGAGATCCTCGTCGAGAAGGCAATCTCGTGGCGGGATCGGGGCGTGGTCGGCGTCGACATCGCCGGCCCGGAATCCGCGACGTTCCGCGTCGCCGACTACCGCAAGCTGATGCGCCGCGCGCGCCAGTTCGGCCTCGGGATCACCGTCCATACGGGCGAATCGGGCCCTGTCGAGGAAGTCGCCCGCGTCATCGAGCTGCTGGAGCCCGATCGGATCGGGCACGGCGTGAAAGCCGCGTATGACCCGCGGGCGATGGCGATGCTCAACGAGCGCGGCATCGTCCTGGAGGTCTGCCCAACGTCAAACCTGAACACGCGGGTTGTCTCGGGCTGGGAGGAGGTCCGCTGGATCTTCGACACGTTCAGGCGCAACGGCGTGCGCTTCATCATCAGCACGGACGGCCCGGAGATGCTCCAGACGTACATCCGCGACGAGTTCGCGACCCTGGGACGCCTCGGGATCCTCTCGGTGGAGGAGCAGGAGCATCTCGCTGCCACGGCGATGGCTGCCTCGTTCGTCCCGAACGTCTCGGACGTGGCCCTCGCACAGCGCCGTCCGGAACGTCGCAAGGTCGTCGAGCGCGAAGAGGCCTGATTCGGGGCGCAGGGGCCCCTAATCGCTCCAATCGGGCTGCCGAGGCTCCGCGACTCGATACGTACAGCACCGATCGCCCGAGGCGATGTGCGTCTCGCGCTCCACACCTGAACCCAGCAGCTCGCGGAAGAGGTCGAGCTCGGCGTCGCAGGCGGCGGTCGTCCGGCGGGAAATCTTGTCGATCGCGCAGTTGTGCTCGCGCAGCCGGATGGCGCCGTCTTCGGCGATGACGGCCTCGGCGAGGTAGCCCGCCTCGTCCTGCAGGACGGCAAGGGCTCGGACGCGATCGACCAGCGGCGCGTCCTCGGGCAGGCGCTCGGAGAGGCGTCGCCGGATGCGATCGCCGATCTGGCGCCGTCGCGCGGCGAACACCTGCTCGACCAGGTCGTCGCCCCCGACCGCCTCGATCGCCTTGACGAGGCCTGAGGCGAACCCGCCATAGTCGGTCGGGAAGAGGCCCTGGGCATCCGCCGTGACGTCGTACACGTGCCGCGGCCGGCCGACGCCGTGCTTCTCCGCGGCGTGGCTCACGAGCCCGGCATCCTCGAGCGCATACAGCTGCTGGAGGACGCCGGTTCGACTCGCGCGCAACGCAGCGGCGAGAGCGTCCGGGGAGGTGGGGCCCGACTGCCGCAGGTGGACGAGGATGTCGCGCCGCAGGGCGGATGGGGGTGGCGCCCCATTGGAGGCTCGAGCGTGCGAAACGGCCCCCTGGGGCTGTGCCATGCGCCGGAGGCTAGCACCGCGAGCCCGATCCGGCCCGCCGGCGGCGCGGGCCTCGCTGCGCCCTCGCTGGTAGGCTCGCCGTGATGGACCTCGACCTCTCCGCGGAGCACCAGCTGCTCCGCTCGACGATCCGCGACTTCATGGAGAACGAGGTCGCGCCGGTCGTCGAGGAGCACGAGCGCGAGCACAAGTTTCCCGTCGAGGTGGTCCGCCGGCTGGGCGAGATGGGCTGGCTCGGCATCCCGATCCCGGAGGACGAGGGCGGCGCGGGGATGGACACCCTCGCCTACGCGATCGCGATCGAGGAGATCGGACGGGTGTGGGGCTCGCTGGGCCTGATCGTCGCAGCGCACACCTCGCTCGGTTGCGGGCCGCTGCACCTCGCGGGAACGCAGGAGCAGAAGGATCGCTATCTCGTCCCGATGGCGAGCGGCAAGGTCATCGGCGCCTACGGCCTCACTGAGCCCGGCGCGGGCTCGGATGCCGGTGGCACGCGTACCACTGCCCGGCTCGAGGACGACAAGAACGGCGCCGGCGGCGAGTGGGTGATCGACGGGGGCAAGCGATTCATCACCAACGCCGGCCAGGCCGGGACCTACATCATCACCGCGAGAACCGGCACGAAGGACGGCGGCGGCGGCGGCGCGGAGATCTCCGCGTTCATCCTCCCCGCCGACACGCCGGGCTTCCGCGTCGTGCGCATCGAGGGCAAGCTCGGACTCCACGCGTCGGCGACCGGCGAGCTCGCCTTCGACCGTTGCCGCATCCCCGCGGAGAACCTGCTCGGCGAGCGCGGCGACGGCTTCCGGACCTTCCTCAAGATCCTGGACGGCGGGCGGATCAGCATCGCCGCGCTTGCGCTTGGGATCGCCCAGGCTGCCTACGACGCCGCCGTGCCGTATGCGCAGACACGTGAGCAGTTCGGCAAGCCGATCGGCAGCTTCCAGGGCGTGGCGTTCATGATCGCGGACATGGCGACGGAGATCGAGGCGGCACGCGCACTCGTCTGGAAGTCCGCCTGGCTCAAGGATCAGGGTCGCGACTACTCGCTCGTCGCGGCGGAGGCGAAGCTCTTCGCGTCCGAGGTCAGCTCACGCGTGACGAACGCCGCGATCCAGGTGCACGGCGGCTACGGCTACGTCACCGAGTACCCGGTGGAGCGGTTCCTGCGGGACGCCAAGCTGACCGAGATCGGGGAGGGGACCAGCCAGATCCAGCGCCTCGTCATCGCCCGGAAGGTCCTCGGCCTGCGCATCGGCTGAGGCGGCGAGCGGCCTCCCGGCGAGTGGCGGCTCAGCCGCCGGTGCCGGCGGACTCCGTCAGGCCCTTCCGAAGGGCGGCATCGAACTGCGGCGGCCATGGTCCCTGGCCCGCGACTACGTACGGTGACTCCTGGATGATCACGAACGTCGCCGGGTCATCCGCCCAGGCCGCGGCGCACGCATCGACGTCCGACAGGCGCCGCTCCCACGCCTCGCGGTTCCGGAAGATGTAGATCCGCAGGTGGACGAGCGTCGCCTGGTCCAGGCCTGATGCATCGAAGCGGATCGCGGTCGCGCTGAGGGTCGGGTCGCCGCACCCGTCGTCGCCCGCCGTCCAGCTCGCAACGTCGACGCCGAACCGGCCGAGCTGTCCGGCGATGCCGGGAAATGGCTCGGGGCCAGGAACCGGCGGCGATTCGAGGAGCCCGGCGCAACCCGCCAGGAGCATTGCCAGCGCCAGCGCGAGGACCGCAGCGGTAGCGGCACGGCGGCCGATCACGTCACGGACCTCCGTTGCGCCCGCTCCTCCGCGAGCGCCTCGAACGC
>JANLSG010000280.1:0-12997 GCA_031362295.1 Chloroflexota bacterium | reverse complement strand
GAACAAACGGAGATCAACACCACCATGAACGCATTCGTTCCCTACCTCGCAGCACTGCATCAGCAGGACCTGCTCCAGCAGGCCGAGATCCAGCGCCGCTTCAACCTCAGCACGGCCTCGCAGCCGAGCGTCCCGGCCTGGCGCCGGAGCCTCAGCAGGCTCCTCGCATCGGTCGCTGGCTCGCTGGATCCGAGCGTCGAGGTCACCCGCACCGCCCTTCCCGCCGGCCGTGGCGCCAACGCCCTGCCGGCCTGCTAATCGAGCAGTGATCTCGTAGAGTCCGTCGCATGGACGAACCGACAAGCAACCTGGCGCCTCCAGCTCCTGGAGGCCTCGCCGCAACCACCTGGGGCCCCGGCCGCCTCGACCTCTTCTGGGTCGATGACGACCGGGCCCTTTGGCATTCCGCGTCAATCGACGGCGTCTGGGCCGAGCCCGAATCGCTCGGTGGTTCGCTTGCCTCGGGGCCGACCGCGGTCGCCTGGGCCGAGGGTGAGATGGAGGTCTTCGCCGTCATGGACGACGGCGAGCTCTGGAAACGCTATGGGGACCGGACGTACTGGCACGCCTGGGAATCGCTCGGCGGCGAGCTGGATGGTGGGTCGACGCCCGCTTCGTCATCGTCAGGTCCCGATCGGCTGGACGTCTACGCCCGAGGGCGCGACGGCCGGACCTGGCACCGCTGGTGGGACGGCACTCGCTGGGTTCCCTGGAAGCAATTCTGAAATAAGCGGCAGATAAGCGTCGATCGGTAGGGTTCGGTCGACGTCCCGTCCGACGAAGTGCCCCGACGGACGGGACGTTCAATTTCCGGCCCGCCGAGTCGCCCGTCGACCCGTCGAGCAGCTGGACGAGCCGCCCGCCGAACTTCAGATCTGATCCGCCGCGGTGAGCCGCGGCATCGTCGCCCGCCGAGCATTGCCCGCCCGCATCCCGCCGGACGAGGCGCTCGTGGAGCAGCAATCAGCACCGTGGCGCGTGTTCGACGCGCCATCCGAGACCGGAGGCGCAGGTGGCGCCGCGCCCGCCCCGAGTGGAAGCGCGGGCGCGGGCGGTCCGCTTGCGGCCCTCGCGAACCAACGACTCGCGATCGCCGGCGTGGTTGGCGCGATCGCCGTAGGCGGGCTCGCGGTGGTCATTGCCATCTCGGGGGCGGGAGCCGCCACGGTCGAAGGGCCGGGGACGGCGATCAGCCCGGGTGGCAGCGGCGATCCCGTGTCCGTCGTCGGCGAGATCGTGGTCGACGTTTCAGGCGCCGTGGTCAAGCCAGGCGTCTACCGCCTGGCCACGGGAGCGAGGGTCGGCGATGCGATCGAGTCGGCGGGCGGGTTCAGCCCGCGCGTTGATGTCGATCGCGTCGGGGCAGAGCTGAACTTGGCATCGACGCTCTCGGATGGCGCGCAGGTCCGCGTGCCGTCGCGCGACGACCCGGCGCCCACGACGGGCACGAACGGCAGCGGGTCCGGTGGCTCCGACGGCTCAGGTCGCAGTCTCGTCAACCTGAATACGGCGTCGGAATCCGAGCTCGACACGCTGCCGGGGATTGGCCCGGTGACGGCCGGCAAGATCATCGAGTCGCGGTCCGGCGCGCCCTTCAAGACCGTCGAGGACCTGCGCGAACGCGGGCTCGTCGGCGAGAAGGCGTTCGAGAAGTTGAAGCCGCTCGTCTCGGTCGGCTGACGTGCCGCGCCCGGCCTGGCTCGCGATAGGGGCCGCCGCAGGAGCGCTCGTGCTCGCAGCATTGGCGCCGCTCGCCGTCGCCCTGTGCGGCCTGTCGATGTTTCTCCTTGCCGGCGCCGCCCGAGCTGGGCGCTGGAGTTGGCTGCCGCGAGGAATCGCGCCCCTCGCGCTCGGGGTCCTGGCAATCGGCCTGCGCGCTGGCGCGGGCGGGCCGGCCCCTGCCCCGGGCCCGACGCCCACGGGTGTCGGGCCGTGGATCGGGGTCGTCGAAACGGTCGGCTCGCCACGTGATGGCAGCCGACCCGCGACCATCCGGATCGAAGATGAGCCGCCGATCCTCGTCGCGGCGACCCTCCCCTGGTATCCGCCCGTGGTCCCAAGCGACCGCGTTGAGCTTCGTGGCCGGGTCCGGCCACCACCGCCCGACGAGTACGGTGCGTACCTGGCGCGAATCGGCGCCGTCGGGACATTGCGCGCGGACTCGCTCGAGGTGCTGCCTGCGCAAGGCAGCCTCAACGAGACGCTCGAAGGTTTTCGCCGGGCCGCCTCGGCAGGACTGGACCGATCCATGCCGGAGCCGGAGGCGGGCCTGGCGGCAGGCGTCCTGATTGGGCTTCGCGATCGCGTGGATCGGGACCTTGCGGCTGCCTTCACCACGGCAGGCGCCAGCCATGTCGTCGCGATCTCCGGCTGGAACATCGCCATCGTCGCGTCCACGCTCGGTGCGCTCGCAGGTGGGATACGGCGGCGCAGGCGAGCGATCCTCACCGCAGTCGCGATCGTCGTTTACGTGGTGTTCGTCGGGCCAACGCCGTCCGTGGTCCGTGCCGGCGCGATGGCGGGCGTAGCACTCCTGGCACGGGAGCTCGGTCGACCGGGCACCGCAGCCGCCGCGCTTGGTTGGGCGTGCGCGGTGCTCCTGATGCTCGATCCCGCGTATGTCAACGATGCCGGGTTCCGGCTGTCCGTGCTCGCCACGGCTGGGATCCTCGCGTGGGGGACGTCGATGACGGCCCGCATCGCGGGTCCATCACCGGGCCTGCCGCGCCGGTGGGTCGCGGAGATTCTCGGCGTCTCGTTCGCCGCGCAGGCGGCGACCACACCGATCGTGCTGCTGGAATTCGGGCGCCTGTCGCTCGTGGCGCCCGTGGTGAATCTGATCGTGGTCCCGCTCGTCCCGCCCGCAATGGCGACGGGGGCGCTCGCGCTGGTCGCTGGGATGACGGTTGGCGCAGGTGTTCCCGCGGTCGTCGCGACACTCGTCGGCCTGCCCGCGTGGGCGCTGTACGCGGCAATGGTGGCGGTCGTGCGTGTTGGCGCCGGACTGCCGCTCGCCAGCCTCACGATCGAACCGCCGTGGGACGCGATCAGCGCGGCAGCGTCGCTCGCTTTGATCGTCGGCGTCTCGCGGTGGGGCAATCGAATCCTCTCGTGGGCCCGCAGCGGTCCGCGGGGAACCGGGCCACCGCGCGCCGGATCGGGGCGGAACCGGCACGGAAGGGCGCGTCGGCACGCTCGGGCGCCTCGGCTTGCGGCGCTTGGCCTGGCTGCAGCAACGATCGGGCTCGGGCTCGTCGTGGCGGAGCGTCCCGATGGGATCGTGCGCGTGAGCGTGCTCGACGTGGGCCAGGGGGACGGGATCCTCGTCGAGAGCGGACGCGGCGGCCGGATGGTCGTCGATGGCGGGCCGGACCCCGGTCGGCTCCTCATCGCGCTCGATGAGCACGTCCCACCGTGGGACCGGCGGATCGACATCCTCGTCCTCACGCACCCGCACGAGGATCACGTGGCGGGCCTTGCGATCCTCCTTGAGCGCTACCGCGTCGGGCGCGTCTACGAGCCGGGGATGATCGGGCAGGGGCCGGGCTATCGAGCGTGGGCGGACCTCTTCGCCAAGGGCGGGCCGCCGCATGGCCGCCTGTCGACCGGCGATCGACTGACCTTGGACCAGATCCACTTCCGCGTCCTGTGGCCTGACCCGAACCGCGTCCCGGAACGTCCGCCCGATGGCGGAACGTCGATCAACAACGTCTCGATCGTGCTGTTGGGCGAGTTCGACCAGCACCGGTTCCTGCTCGCGGGCGACGTCGAGGAGGGAGTCGATCCGGAGCTGCTCGCGCGCGGCGTCCCGCAGGTCGACCTGCTCAAGGTTGCCCACCACGGCTCGCGGACTGCCACGACCGAGCCGTTCCTGGAGGCCGTACGGCCGCGGGTCGCGGTGGTTTCAGCGGGCGCCGGCAACTCCTACGGCCATCCGGCGCCGGCGACGATCGATCGCCTCCGTCGGTTGGCCGGTCGAACGTATCGGACCGACACCGATGGCACGGTCGAGGTCTCATTTGATGGCCCCTCGATCCGGGTCAAGACGAGTGGCCCGCGCCCGAGCCCTCGCGGCGCGACGCCGCGTCCCGCAGCAACCGCGAGTGTCGGATCGCCGCTTGGTGCCGCGACTGCCGCATTCCTCTGCGGAATCCAGCCGTCCTCGCAGGTCGCCGCGCGGCCGCCGGTGGCGCCCGAGGCACCGACGACACCGCGAGCCACCCTAGGTCCGGCCTTGGCGGGCCAGGATGACCGCGGCGGCGGCGCGACCCTTGGGCGCCTCCCGGACCCCGCGAACGGCCGGGCAATGACCCTCGGCTACCATCGACCCGATGGACACGACCCGCTCGTCGGCGACCGCGCCGGGGCGCGGGACCGCTCCCCTCGCCTACTTCTGGGGCGACGACGCGTACGGCCTCGACGCCGCGGTCGAAGCCTTCCGTGCGGACCCGACGAGGTTCCCGGACGGCCCGCCGGAGCGCTGGCGACCAGAGACGGATCGCGGCGAACCCGCCCGCCTCCTCGGTGAGATTCGCGAGCGACTTGGCACGGGCTCGATGTTCGGGTCGGGCAGCGTCGCCATCGTCCGCGGCGCGGGCGTGCTCATTCGGAGCGCCGAGGGCCGCGACGCGCTCCTGGGCGCCCTGACCACCGTCGCACCCGGGAACGGGCTCGCGGTCCTGGAGGAGACCGACTCCAGCGCGAAGGAAGCCCCGAACAAGGCGCTTTCCGAGGCGATACGGGCTGCCGGCGGCGACGTCCGCCAGCTCCGGGCGCCGCGCGAGGATGGGCTCGCCTCGTGGATCGAGACTCGGGCCCGCGAGCGCAGTATCCGCCTTGGACCGGGCGCCGCGAGAGAGCTCGCGTCACGCGTGGGCGGGTTCGTGCGCGAGGGCGACGTCGAACGGCAGCAGCAGGGCCGGACCGCGGTCATGCAGCTGGAGAAGCTCGCGCTGCGCCACGCCGAGGGCGAGCCGGTGACCGTCGACGACGTGAAGGCGCTCGTCCCGGAGGCCGTGCCCGGCTCGATGTGGGCGTTCGTCGATGCCGTCGCGATGCGCCAGCGCAACAAGGCCCTCGAGCTCCTGGAGCGGCTCATCGAGGACCAGCCGGCGCCCGTGCTCCTCGCGACCCTTCATCGACGCATCCGCGAGCTGATCGAGGTCCAGGACCGGCTGGAGCGCGGCGAGTCGCCGGGATCCCTCGTTCGCTCGATGCGCCTGGTCCCGTTCCGCGCGGAAACGCTGGCGCGTCAGGCGAAGGGCTGGAGCGGCCCGGAGCTGGACGCGGCGCTGGACGGCCTCGTGGAGCTGGACGCGCAGGTGAAGGGCGTCGGTGGCCGGGCGTCAACGGACGCGCGCGACCGCCTGTCGTTTGATCTCTGGATCACGGATCGGGTCGCCACGGGCTGACCCTGGATCACCGGCTGGCCCGGCACTGCGCGGCGCGGCAGTCCCTACTTCAGGGCTAAGAGTTCGACGAGGCGAGGCCCGCCGTGGGGATCAACTCGTCGGTTTCGTTTGTGGCATGTAAGGAAACCGACACGATCGAGCCTTCGTGGTCGATTTCGTACGTGAGAGTGCGGCAAGCGACGAGGTCGGGCTGGAGGATGGTCGAACTCTTCGTCCTCATGTAAGAGGTGCCGGAGTTCACGAGGACCCGGGACCTGCACGCCCGCGAGGGGGCGGCGGTCACATCGACCAGGCGCGCTCCTGGAGGACGAGGTCGCTCTCGATCGCGAAGGTGCATCGGCCGGGGCCCAGATCGAGCAGCTCGATGAGGTCAGGATCGATGTACAGCTGGTGGCACTCCGCGCACAGGCCGCCCGGGATGCCGAAGCACAGCCGCTCGCTCTGGTCGGGCAGGCGGAAGGTCGCGTCGAACCGGCTGCTGAACAGCAGCTTCGTGCAGGCGGGGCATCGATCTCGAGCGACGGACATGCCGCGATGCTGCGGCCAGCCCCGTGCGTGGGACATGACCCTTCGGTACTCCGGCCCCCCGTACGGCCGCCGACTTGCGGCGCCGATCCCGCTGCGTGGCGACCGCGCGCCTACTGCACGCGGAGGATCGTCTTCGCCTCCGACCAGGCCTTCTCCAGCTGGTAGTAGTCGCGCTCCGGCGGGGTGAAGACGTGGACGACCACCGAGCCGAAGTCGACCAGCACCCAGTGGGACGCCGCGGTGCCCTCGCGCCCGAACGCGTGGATCTTCTCGTCACGCATGCCGGAGATCACGCCGTCGGCGATGGCATCGAGCTGGCGCTCCGAGCCGCCACTGGCGATCACGAAGTAGTCCGCCATCGTGGTGAGGCCCGTCAGGTCCAGCAGCACGATGTCGGCGGCCTTCTTGTCCTCGACGAGCTCCACGATCTTGCGGGCGAGCTCCAGCGCGGGCATGTCATTGGCGGGCGTGGCCGTAGGGCGCGTGGGCGGCAGGCGGGTGGGCAGCCCCTTGGCGTTGCGAGTGGGGTTTCGAGCGGGTGCGGTCACGAAGCGGCGGTCCTCCAGGCGGATCGATACAGGTTGTTCCCGGCGATGTATGCCTCCACCGAGGCGGGAACGAGGTAGCGGATCGAACGATCCGCCGCGACCCTCGCCCGGATGGCGGTCGACGACACGCCGACGTGCGGTGCATCAAGGTAGATGACGCGGTCCTCGCGGCCGGGAAAGGCCGTGGCGAGCCATGCCGGGTCTGGGGGAGCGTACCCCTCGCGGGGAACAACCGCCACGCGCGCGGCGGCGAAGAGTCGGTCAGGTTCATGCCAGCTCGGCAGCTCGCGGAACGTTTCGGCCGACAGGATGACGGTGACGTCGCGGTCCGCGGCGAGCGCCTCGACGGTATCGACCGTATACGAGGGCCCCGATCGATTGACCTCGATCCGGCTCAGCTGGAACGCCGGGTTGTCTTCGATCGCGAGCTCCACCATGGCGACGCGGTGCTCGACCGCGGTCACCTCGTTCGCGGACTTGTGCGGCGGCTGGCCGGCGGGAATGAACAGGATCCGCTCCAGCGCGAGGGCCTCGCGGGCCTCCTCGGCGATGACCAGGTGGCCGAGATGGATCGGGTCGAACGTGCCTCCCATGACGCCGATGGAGGGGCGGCCTCCGGGAGCCGTCACCGGCGCGCGCTCCAGGGCTCGGCCTCCCAGTCCAGCTCGACGGCGCCGATGCGGACGGTGTCGCCCGGCTGGACGCCGGCACGCCGGAGTGCTGCATCGGCTCCCAGGCGCTCCAGGTCGCGCTGGAACCGCTCCGCCGATTCCTCCACCTCGAAGTTGGTCTGCGAGGCAATCCGCTCGATCATCCGGCCGACCACTCGGTAGACGCCCTCGGATTCGAGGAGGACGGTGACGCGGTCCGGAGCGGCATCCAGTCGATGGACGACGACGCCCGACGGTTCCGGCGGCGCGTCAAGCTCCGCGGACGCTGGCAGGAGCTGCGCGATGGCGGCCGTGAACTCGGCGATCCCTTCGCCGGTGGAGGCGGCAATCGCAACCGCCCGGACGCGGTCTCGCTCGCGTGCCTTCTGGAACGCGGGCCACGCTTCGGCGGCCGCCGGCAGGTCCATCTTGTTGAAGGCGATGAGCGTCGGCTTCTCCAGCAGCTCCGGATCGTGCGCACCGAGCTCGTCGCGGATGACCTCGAAGTCCCAGTTCGGGTCCCGGCCGGAGCCATCGACCACCTGGACGAGCACGCGGGTGCGCTCGACGTGGCGCAGGAATGCGTGCCCGAGTCCCGCCCCGGTGCTCGCGCCCTCGATCAGGCCGGGCACGTCCGCGATCGTGGGGCGACGAAAGTCGGCATCGATGCCGCCCTCGCCGGAGAGATCCATCACGCCCAGGTTCGGCTCCAGCGTCGTGAACGGGTAGTCGGCGATCTTGGGGGTGGCGGCGGTGAGCGCCGCGAGCAGCGTGGACTTGCCCGCGTTCGGCAGGCCCACGAGTCCGATGTCCGCGATGAGCCGCAGCTCCAGGCGGACCTCGCGCTCCTCGCCGGGCTCGCCCTTCTGGGCGTGGCGCGGCGCCTGGTGCGTGGAGGTCGCGAAATGCACGTTGCCGAGCCCGCCGCGGCCGCCCCGAGCCGCCATCACGGTCTGCCCCACCGCCACCAGATCCGCGATCAGCTCGCCGGTCTTGTCGTCGTAGACGGCCGTGCCGGGTGGAACGTCCAGGATCAGCTCGTCGCCGGCCGCTCCGTGCCGGCGCGCGCGTTGTCCGCGGCCCCCGGCCGGCGCACGGAAATGGTGTTTGTACTGGAAATCGCGGAGCGTGGTCTGGCCCGCATCGACGCGCAGGTGGATCGACGAACCGCGCCCACCGTCGCCGCCATCAGGGCCACCCCGAGGGACATGCGCCTCCCGCCGGAACGTGGAAGCGCCATCACCACCATCCCCAGCCCGCAGAAAAACCTTCACCCGATCAAGAAACATTCAACCCATCTTCCCACGGAGGCGAGCAGGTCCCGTCAATCCGCGTACGCCCGTCAAACGCACGGATTACTGGTCTGCGGGTGGCGCCCGGTGGCGGCCGCCGGCGCAGCGACAGTCGCACCGAAGGGGCGTGGGTCGCAAGCCGGCGGACGCCGCCGGACGACAGGACCCGTGGATCAGTAGTACTTGAGCGGGTTGACGAAGTAGCTGCCGCTCTGGTGGGGGTAGCCGATCGAAACCGCAAAATGGACGTGGGGTCCGGTCGCCAAGCCGCTGCTGCCGATCTTCGCAACCTGCTGGCCGCGCGAAACGGTCTGGCCCCTGGACACGATGACGGCCGAGTTGTGGCAATACATCGTGTAGATGCTGCTGCTGTTCCGCAGGATCACGGAGTAGCCGCAGCCAGTGTTGGCCCAGCCGGCGTAGACGACCGTCCCGGCGAGAGCCGCAACAACTGGGCTGCCGTAGCTGGCCGCGATGTCGACACCGTAATGGCCGTAGTGGAAGTACTGGCTGATGTAGTTGCCGCCGCCGCGGACGGGCCAGCTCCAAGCGCCGCCGCTGTATGCCGGCGCGGCGCCGCTGCCACCGCTGTAGCTGCTGGGCTTCCTGGTGGGCTTGGGGGTCGGCGTGGGGATGGGGGCGCCCTTGGCGCCGCGCAGGACCAGCACCTGGCCCACGATGAGGTTCGTGTCCTCGAGGCTGTTGACCTCGATGATGTCCGCGACTGCGACCTTGTTGGCGGTGGCGACGCTCTCCAGCGTGTCGCCGGCGTTTACGGTGACGACGAGGCCGCTCACGGGCGGGATGATCAGGTCCTGCCCGACGTGCAGCGATTCCTTCGTCGTGAGCTTGTTGGCCCACCACAGGGTCATCATCGACACGCCGAAGCGGCTCGCGATGCCCGTGAGGGTGTCGCCGTCCTTGACCTTGTAGTGCTGGAGCATCGCGGCCGAGGACTGAATGGTGGTATCGACCGCAACCGGCTTGTAGAGCGTCCCGTCGTCGACGAATGCAGAGGGCTCCTCTGCACCGAGCGCGGCGGTCATCTCGTCCTCGAGCATCGCCGCACCCGCGGCACCGCCGCCGACGACGAGCCGGACGCCCGCTGCACTGTTGTCCTCTGCCGCACCGACCGGAGCCGCCGCGGGAGCGAGGCTCACGCCGGCCGCCAGGATGACGATGAGGCCGATGGCGATGGGCAGCGTCCGATCCGAGGTCAGTCGGAGGACAACATGCCGCCGATAGAGCCGGCGGCGAGCCGAGGTGCGCGGCTTGGCCGCGGAGATGGCCGCCGGGGCAACCTTGACGGTATGGGCAGCCGCGCGCGCCCGGGAACGGGGCGTCGGGGTGAGGACGTGGGCGAGGAATCGGGCGAGGCCGATTGCGCGCCGGTGCACGTGTCGCGATGTCGTTGTGCGGGTCTGACCTTCTGAGCGGTCAGGTCCCTTCGAGCGGAGGTGCACGATGGCGCGCACGACGCCGCTCACGCGGTTCAGCAATACGTTCTCCTGGCAGGACGGTCCGGGTGCGCGGGGTCGCGCGGGGTGCGTGGACTTGGACCGTCGACGGGTCGCGATCTTGAGCTGGGGTTTCCAATTCGCGGCCGAGCCCACTCCTCCGCAGGCTGCGACGTTGCAGGGACCTTACCACGGGGCTCCGGATCGTCGCAAACGGGCTATTGGCCCTGTTCGGGGGGGCCGGTTGTCCCGCGCGAGGTCCTAGGAGTCGAGGCTCTTGGTCAACCCGAGCAGGAACTGCGCGTTGGTGTCCGTCTTGGCCATCCGGTTGAGGAGCAGCTCGATGCCCTCGTTTGAGCCGACGGCGGAGAGCATCCGGCGCATGGTCCAGACGAGCTTCAGCGTGCCGTCCTCGAGGAGCAGCTCCTCGCGCCGGGTGCCGGAGCGCATGACGTCGATCGACGGGAAGATCCGCTTCTCGGCGAGCTTCCGGTCCAGGATGAGCTCCGAGTTGCCGGTGCCCTTGAACTCCTCGTAGATCACGTCGTCCATGCGCGAGCCGGTGTCGACCAGGCACGTCCCGATGATCGTGAGCGAGCCGCCCTCCTCGATCTTCCGTGCGGCGCCGAAGAAGCGCTTCGGGGGATACAGGGCGATCGGGTCGATGCCGCCCGACAGGGTCCGGCCCGACGGCGGGAGTGCCAGGTTGTAGGCGCGTGCGAGGCGCGTGATGGAGTCCAGCAGGATCACGACGTCACGACCGGTCTCCACCTGGCGCTTGGCGATCTCCAGCGCCATCTCGGCGACGTGGGTGTGGTTCTCCGTGGGCTCGTCGAAGGTGGAGGAGATGACCTCGCCCTTGACGCTGCGGCGCATGTCCGTGACTTCCTCCGGCCGCTCGCCGATGAGCGCGACCATGAGCAGGATGTCCGGATAGTTGGCACTGATGCCGTTCGCCATGGCCTTCAGGAGCATCGTCTTGCCGGCCTTCGGCGGGCTGACGATCAGGGCGCGCTGGCCCTTGCCGATGGGGTTGACGAGGTTGACCAGGCGCTGGCTCAGGTTCTTCGGGTCGCTCTCGAGGTTGAGCAGGACGTCCGGGTGGACCGGGGTGAGGTCGTTGAAGATCGGGCGCCGGCGGGCAGTTTCGCTGTCAACGCCATTGACCGAATCCACGCGGAGAAGGCCCCAGTACTTCTCCTGCTCGCGCGGTGCACGCACGGCTCCCGAGACGCGGTCACCGATGCGCAGGCCATACCGGCGAACCTGGCTGGAGCTGACGTACACGTCCTCCGAGCTGGGCAGCAGGCCGTGCCGGCGCATGAAGCCGTAGCCCTCATCGACGACATCGAGGATGCCCGTCGCGTAGTCGAGGCCGGCGCGCTCCGTCTGGCGCTGGAGGATCTTGTCGACGAGGTCGTCCTTGCGGTCCGCCGTCTGGGTCTCGAGCTCCAGGTCGCGCCCGACCTGGCGGAGCTCCGCGACGCTCATTTCGCGGAGATCCACGACATCGAGATCGTTCCGCTCGCGGGCGGCCTCGAGCTCCTGCATCTCGTCGTATTCGGTCACGGGAGCGCGGCCGCTGCCTCCGCCTCCGCCTCCGCTCATTGGGCGGCGTCGGGGTCGGCGGTTGCGCATGGTTCGCTGGTCAGGTCCGGACATCGGGGGAGGGTTCACCTACTGGGAGTGGGGGCTGGGAAGTGGATATGAAGAGGTGCCGCGACGGGCTTGGGCTCGCCCACGCCAACACGTGTCCGCGCGCGGACCGGGGTGGGGATGCATGGATTATGGGCGTGCAATTGGGCGCCGTCAATGGATCGCGTGGGCAACGCTAGGATGTGCGGCCCATGACACGGTCCGCGCTCGTCATCGAGCCATTTACGCCCGACGCGCTCGACGGCGCGGCGGAGCTGCTCGCCATTCGGCACCGGCGGCATCGACGCGCGGAGCCGCTCCTGGACCCCTCGTTCGAGCACCCGGCCAACGCCAGGGTCGCGATCGAGGCCGAGCTCGTAGCGGAGGGCGGCGGCGGTTGGGTGGCCCGGCGCGATGGGGCGCTCGTCGGCTACCTGATCGGCCAGCAGAAGGCGCCGACGTGGGGCGCGAACGTCTGGGTGGAGGCCGCAGGCCACGCGGCCACGGAGCCGACGGTCGTCCGTGAGCTCTACGCGGTTGCGGCGGCGGCATGGATGAGCGAGGGGCGCAACAACCACCACATCGTGGTGCCCGCGAGCGACGTCGACCTCGTCGATGCCTGGTTCACCCTGGACTTCGGCCAGCAGCACGTCCACGCGATCCGCGAGGTTCCGGGGCCGGCGTTTGCGATCGTCCCGCGCAGCGAGCTCATCATCCGCCCGAAGACCAGTGAGGACCTCGAAGCGCTCGCCGAGCTGGAGCTCGTGCTGCCGGCGCATATGCGGCTCGCCCCCGTCTTCTCGAATCTGCCGGTCCAGACACTTGATGAAGTCCGCGCCGAGCTCTTGGAAGACTACGAGGACCCCAAGTACACCTACTTCGTCGCCGAGCACGAGGGCAAGGTCATGGGTGCCGCGATCGGCTGCAAGATCGAGATCTCGGCAGTCCACCAGGGCCCGAATCGCGTCGCCGGCGCGGCGTTTCTGGGCTTCGCTGCGGTGTTCCCGGACGCCCGCGGGCTCGGCGCCGGCAAGGCCGTGGGCGAGGCGACGCTCGCCTGGGCGCGCGATGCGGGCTTCGAGTCCATCCAGACCGACTGGCGCTCCACGAACCTCGAGGCGGATCGCACTTGGCGCTCACTGGGCTTCCGCCCGACGTTTCGGCGCATGCACCGGATGATCGGCTAGCTTCGGAACCTGGCCGGGCAACTCCTGCGGGCGGCAGGTCAACAGCTCGATTCGATGAAACCGGAGTCGATAATCACGTGGCGATCAAATCCGGGGTTTTCCGGGTCCGTTTCCGCTTCTGGGGCCGCGGATCGGGCGGGTTTCGATGTCGTTTGAACACGATCATCGAACCATCACGCACGAATCTCGGGCTGGAGCGCGACGAGTGGGCCGTTGGCCAGATCAAATCGGCCGGAAAGTGCCCGAAATGATCATGCGGCGATCACTGGCCCGGGCTTTCAGCGGCGCC
>JANLSG010000192.1:0-11044 GCA_031362295.1 Chloroflexota bacterium | reverse complement strand
GGGCACCGGCCGCGACATCCTTTCGCAGCTGCTGTGGGGCCTCCGGATCTCGCTCGTCATCGCGACAGCGGCCACGTTTATCACTGTGGCGATCGGGACCGTGATCGGGATCATCGCCGGCTACACCGGCGGCCTGACCGACACGATCATCGGACGGATCATGGACCTGATCCTCGCCTTCCCGTTCCTCCTGATCATCCTTGCCCTTTCCGGGGTGCTCACGCAGCGGCTCACATCGCTCGGAGTGCCGGAAGGCAATCCATCAAGAATCCTTTACCTGATCCTGGTGTTCAGCGTCTTCGGCTGGCCGTACCTCGCCCGCATCGTGCGTGGCCAGGTCCTGAGCCTGCGCGAGCGCGAGTTCGTCGAGGCCGCCGTCGCCATGGGTGCCCGCCGCCGACGGATCCTGTTCTCCGAGATCCTCCCGAACCTGTGGGCCCCGATCCTCGTGTACGCGACGCTCACGCTGCCGGCGTACATCGGGCTGGAGGCCGCGTTGTCGTTCCTCGGGGTGGGCGTGCTGCCACCCGATACGACGTTCGGGGCGATGCTCGCGAACTCCGTGAACTACATGAAGGTCGTGCCGGTCTACCTGTTCATCCCAGGGACAGTGCTGGTCGTGCTCGTCGTTTCCTTCAATCTCTTCGGGGATGCCGTCCGCGACGCGCTGGACCCCAAAGCCGTCCATTAGGCAGGCGAATCTGAACCTCCCGCCGGGTTGGAGACCGTCGGGCAAGGTGTGACTCGCCAGGAACGCCGTGTATGATCGAGACTGAAGTTGCTCCGGGACCGTCCCGGGGAACTCGTTGGAGGATGAAAATGGCGAAATCCCAGACGTGGTTGTTCCGCGCCCTCGCGCTCAGCGTCACGGCGATGCTGATCGCAGCATGCGGCGGCGCGACAGTCACACCCGCCCCGGCAAGCGGCGGCCCCCAGGCCACCGGCGGCCCGAAGGCGACCGATGCCCCCACCGGCCCCAAGCCAGGCGGCACGATCTACGTTCTGACCCAGTCGGAGCAGTGGAACCAGGTCGACCCGCAGCGTAACTACACCGGCGAGGACCTCGCGTTCTTCGGCGGCACGCTCATGCGCGCACTGACCGCTTACAAGTTCTCGGCCGACGCGGCTGAGGGCACCTCGCTCGTCCCGGACATGGCGACCGACCTCGGCACCGCCACCAACGGCGGCAAGACGTGGTCCTTCACCCTGCGCGACGGCGTGACCTGGCAGGACGGCTCGGACGTGACCTGCGCCGATATCAAGTACGGTGTCTCGCGCACGTTCGCGACCAGCGTCATCAACCAGGGCCCGACCTACGCGGTCGTCTACCTCGACATCCCGACGGAAGCCGATGGCTCCTCGGCGTACAAGGGCCCGTACGCGGTTGGCACTCCCGCCGCGGTCGTTGGCCAGGACCTGTACGACAAGGCCGTCACCTGCGATGGCAAGACCATTTCGTTCAACCTGAGCAAGCCGATCGCCGACTTCAACTACACCGTGACCCTTGGGTTCGGTGCCGTCCGCGAGTCCGATGACACGGGTGAGACCTACGGCACGATTGCGCCGTTCCTGGTCTCGAATGGCCCGTACAAGATCGACAGCTACACCACCGGCAACGGCGGCAAGATGATCCTCGTTCGCAACGAGAACTGGAAGGCCTCCAGCGATGGCTATCGCAAGGCCTACCCTGACAAGTGGGAAGTCCACTTCGGCATCGATCCCAAGGTCGAGGACCAGCGGATCATGCAGTCGGCGGGCAACGACGCATTCGCCGTGCAGTACGGCCAGATCCAGCCAGAGAACCTGGCCGTGATCTTCGATGACCCCGATCACACGAAGGCCGAATTCGGAGCTCGTGCGATCAGCGGCTTCGACCCGTACTCGCGCTACTACTGGATCGACAACAACAAGGTCCCGAACGTCAAGATCCGCCAGGCCATGGCCGTGGCTCTTGACCGCGCGGCGATCCGCAAGAACATCGGTGGCGAGTTCGCCGGCGCATACGCCGATGGCCTCGTCAAGCCGAACATCGGTGGCGACTACAAGGCGACCGAGTTCTGGACCAGCTTCTTCGGACAGCCGGTCCCGGACAGCGGTGACCCGGTGCTTGCCAAGAAGTTGATCACCGACTCGGGCGTCGCCGCTCCGACGCTGGTCTTCAACTTCGCCGATACCCCGACCAACCAGAAGACCGCAGCGATCGTCATCGACTCGCTGGGCAAGGCTGGCATCACGGTCACGCCGGCGCCGCTTGAGCCCGGCAAGTACTACAGCATCGTCTTCAACCCCGAGACCTCCGGTGACTTTGGCACTGCAGGCTGGGGTGCTGACTGGCCGAACGCTTCCACCGTCCTCCCGCCGCTCCTGACGCAGGCCGGTGGCTGGGACCTCTCGCAGCTCGACGATCCTGCCGTCAACGCCGCTGTTGACGCAGCCCTCACCGAGCTCGACCGGACGAAGCAGATGGGCCTCTGGCAGGCGATCAACAAGAAGTCGGCCGAGGAGGTCAACACCATCCCGACCTTCTTCGGCCTCAGCCAGACGATCGCCGGGACCAAGGTTGGTCCTCTCTATCGCTGGGCTGCCTACGGCTCCTGGCCGTACGGCGAGATGTACGTCACGGAGTAACTCCGAACTCGACGTCCAGATCCCCGGGGGGGCGGCTCCGCCGCTTCTCCGGGGATCACAGCATTCGGCAGTTGGAGGGCTGGCAGGGTGGCGGCGTACATCGTTCGCCGGGTGCTCCTGATGATCACACTGCTGTTCATCCTGAGCATCACGGTCTTCGTCCTGTTCAACCTCCTGCCCGGCGACCCGGCACGGCTCACGTGCGGGAAGTCATGCACCCCCATCGTCATCGAACAGAACCGTCACCGCCTCGGCTATGACCTGCCCATCCAGGAGCAGTACTTCAAGTTCGTTGGCGGCATCTTCTTCGGGCGCGTGTTCTCGCCCGAGTCGCCGAAGCCCATCATCTGCGAAGCCCCGTGCCTGGGGTACTCGTTCAACCGGCACGAAGAGGTCCTCTCGCTGATCATGCGGTCCGCCCCGGTCACGTTCTGGCTGGCGATCGGCGCATTCATCATCTGGATCACCGTCGGCGTCTCGCTGGGCATCTATGCCGCGCTGCGCCGAGGTCGTTGGCCTGACCGGCTCGTCATGGGCATCTCCCTCATCGGGTACTCGTTGCCCTCGTTCTTCGTCGGCTTATTGCTGATGTTCTTCGTCGTCATCCAATGGCAATGGCTGCCATACCCAAGCTATGTGTCACCGTTCGAGGATCCATTCGCCTTCCTGCAGACGATGATCCTGCCGTGGATCGTGCTCGCGATCCTGTACGCCGCGTTCTACATGCGGCTGACCCGCAACCAGGTCCTCGAGGTCTTCAATGACGACTTCGTGCGCACCGCGCGGGCCAAGGGATTGCCGGAGCGGACCGTGGTCGTAAAGCACGCGCTGCGAGCCGGGCTCACCCCGATCGTGACGGCCGCGGGCCTCGACCTCGCCGGTCTGCTTGGTGGCGCCATCATCTCCGAGAACATCTTCAGCCTGCCCGGGCTCGGGGCACTGGCGGTCGATTCGATCACCAACTCCGACCTGCCGCTGATCACCGGGATCACGCTGCTGACGGCTGCCCTGATCATCTTCGCGAACCTGATCGTCGACCTGCTCTATGCGGTTATCGATCCGCGAGTACGGCTCGTATGAGGCAGCCCGACAGCCTTCGGCAGACCGAGACCCCCGCCCAGGAGCCCTACGTCACCGTCACGAACCTCGTCGTCAAGTTCCCGAGCGAGGACGGCGTCGTCCACGCCGTCGAGGGCGTCGACCTCTCGGTCACGCGCGGCAAGACGCTTGCCGTCGTGGGTGAATCGGGCTCGGGCAAGAGCGTCACGGCGCTTGCGATCATGGGCCTGATCAACCGCAAGTCGGCGACCGTCACCGGCGAGGTGTGGGTCGACGGCGAGGAGCTGATCGGGATGTCCGAGGCGGGCGTCCGGAAGCTCCGCGGATCCAAGATGGCGATGATCTTCCAGGACCCGATGTCCAGCCTCCATCCGTTTTATCGAATCGGCGCCCAGCTGGGCGAGGCGGCACGCGTCCACCGCAACATCAGCAAGGCCGCGGCACGCGCCGAGGCGATCGAGATGCTGAATCGCGTCGGCATCCCGGCACCCAAGCGGCGCGTCGACGACTACCCGCACCAGCTGTCCGGCGGCATGCGCCAGCGCGTGATGATCGCGATGGCACTGATCAACTCGCCCGCGCTGCTGATCGCCGACGAGCCGACGACGGCCCTGGACGTCACGGTCCAGGCGCAGATCCTCGACCTCATCGCGAAGCTCCAGGCCGAGTTCAACACCGCCGTCATCCTGATCACGCACGATCTCGGCATCGTTGCCGACGTCGCCGACGAGGTCCGGGTCATGTACGCCGGCCGCGTCGTTGAGGCCGCGCCCACGGAGCGGCTCTACGCGACGCCCGAAATGCCGTACACGCTCGGCCTGCTGGCGTCGATCCCGCGCATGGACCGGCGGACGGACCGGCTGGACCCGATCAAGGGCAACCCGCCCTCGCCGCTCAAGCATCCGTCCGGCTGCGTGTTCCACCCGCGCTGCAAGTACACGGACCGCGTCCCCGATGGGGCGTGCATGACCGTCCGGCCGGACCTGCTCCCGAGCGAGTCCGACCACTTCGTCCGCTGCCACATCCCCGCCCCGGAGCGTCGCGAGATCGCCACCGAGGCGCTCGCGGCACTGACCGCGGTGCCCCTGGGCGTCGCCGGAGCCACCGAATGACCGTCACGACCAAGGAGATCCTGAGGGTCACGGACCTGAAGAAGTACTTCCCGGTGAAGGCCCGGGGCTTCGGCATCCTGCCGCGAACCGTCGCCCACGTGAAGGCCGTCGACGGCATCAGCCTGAACCTCAACGAGGGCGAGACGCTCGGTCTCGTCGGCGAGAGCGGCTGCGGCAAGTCGACCGCCGGTCGCACGATCCTCCGCCTGCTGGCACCGACCGAGGGCAAGATCGTCGTCGATGGCCAGGACATCACGAAGCTCTCGACGAACGCTTTGATGCCCTTCCGGCGCAAGGCCCAGATCATCTTTCAGGACCCGTACAACGCGCTGAACCCTCGCCACACGGTCGGCACGATCATCGGCGCGCCGTTCAACATCCAGGGCGTAAAGCCCCAGGGTGGCGTCAAGAACGCGGTCTACGAGCTCATGGAGCGCGTGGGCCTGAACCCGGAGCACTACAACCGCTACCCGAACGAGTTCTCCGGCGGCCAGCGCCAGCGCATCGGCATCGCGCGAGCGATCGCCCTGCGACCGAAGTTCATCGTCTGCGACGAGCCGGTCTCCGCGCTCGACGTGTCGATCCAGGCCCAGATCCTGAACCTGCTGCGCGACCTCCAGGAGGAGTTCGGCGTCGCCTACCTGTTCGTGGCCCACGACCTCGCGGTCGTCCGCCAGATCTCGCACCGCGTCGCGGTCATGTACCTCGGCCACATCATGGAGAGCGCGCCGCGCGGGGTGATCTACGCGGCGCCCCTGCACCCGTACACGCACTCCCTCCTGTCGGCCGTGCCGATCCCGGACCCGAAGCGGCAGCGCAAGCGCTCGCGGATCCTCCTCCAGGGCGACCTGCCGAGCCCGATCGACCCGCCCAGCGGCTGCGTCTTCCGGACACGCTGCTTCCAGGCGCAGGAGAAGTGCGCCGTGGAGGTGCCGCCGCTCCTGGAGGTCGCGCCGGGCCACCTCGTCGCGTGCCACTTCCCGATCACCGTCGCGGAGCTGCCGAAGCGGATCGAGGTCGAGGCGCACACCGGTGGCGACGAATCTGCGACCGCGGTCGTCGCGCATTCGCCCGAGGCCAGCAGCGCGGTCGAAACGCCGCACTGAGTCGGCTCAGCCTGGCGGTCGGCTCCAGGCGTCAGGCACGAGGTACTCCCAGCCCGGCTGCCACGTCATGCCTGCCGCGACCTTGCCCGCCAGGTCCGCGCCGTTGAACAGGTGCTCCAGCGCCCACTGATTCGCGGAGTGCGCGATGACGAGGATGCGCGCGCCATCCCAGTCGCGGGCCAGATCATCGAGAAAGTGCGCCGTGCGGTCGACAACCTGCCGATAGCTCTCGCCCTCCGGCCAGGGCTCCTCGAGATGCGCAACACGCTCCTTCTCGAGCTGCTCGCGCGGCATCCCGTTCTGCCGACCGTAGTTGCACTCGCGGAGTCGGTTGTCGCGGATGATCGGGATATCGATGCCCTCGAACGCGATTCGCGCCGTCTCGAGAGCCCGCGCGAGGTCGGAGACGTGGACCGCCGCGAGCCCGTCCGTGCGGCGGCGGGCACCCAGTTCGGCGGCCGCCACGCGGCCCGCTCCCGAGAGCGTCCCGGGCAGCCAGCCCGTCGCGATGCCCGCCTCGTTGTCGGTCGTGATCGCGTGCGTCTCGTAAACGAGTTCAATGGACACGGCGGAAGGATAGGATCAACGCGTGCAGCCACTCCGCATCGCGCTCGCCCAGATAGCCCCGAGGCTCGGTGACCTCGACGCGAACCTCGAACGCCATCACGCGCTCCTTCGCGAGGCACGCGCCGGTGGTGCCGGGCTCGTGGTCTTCCCGGAGCTTGGGCTGACCGGCTACCTGCTCTCCGACCTCGCCGCGGAGGTCGCGATGCGCATCGACGACCCGCGACTTGCCGCCCTCGCCGAGGAGACCACGGGCGACGTGTCGGCGGTCGTCTCGTTCGTCGAGGAGTCTGGCGACCATCGACTGTTCATCGCGGCGGCGCTCATGGAGGATGGCGAGATCCGGCACGTCCACCGGAAGGTCTTCCTGCCCACGTACGGGCAGTTCGACGAGCGGCGCTTCTTCGCGCCGGGCGACGTGGTGCGCGCGACGCCCTCGCGTCTCGGCGTGGGCGTGGGCATCGCGATCTGCGAGGACTTCTGGCACCTGCAGACACCGCAGCTCCTGGCCCTCGATGGCGCCCAGATCCTGCTGAACGTCTCGTCCTCGCCTGGGCGAGACGTGGCCGCGAAGAACGAGGTCGGGCTGGGCACGGCCACCTCGTGGCGGACCCTGATGCGGACGTACGCGCAGCTGACCACATCGTTCGTCGTCTTCGTGAACCGCGTGGGCGTAGACGAGTCGATGACGTTCTGGGGCGGCTCGGAGGTCATCGGGCCGTCCGGCGAGCCGGTCTTCTCCGCACCCTTCTTCGACGACGACCTGTACCTCGTGGACGTGAACCTCGACGAGGTGCGGCGCGAGCGAATCGCGCTGCCGCTCCTGCGGGACGAGCGGCTGGAGCTCCAGGCGCGCGAGCTGGGCCGGATCATCGCGGAGCGTGCCGGCCTCGCCAACGACTCCACCGCCGAGCCTGGCGCCGCGCCGGGCCTCGACGTCGCGCCCTTGAAGGTCGTGAAATGAGCATGATCGAGGCGGTCCCGCTCGACGACGCCGGCAAGCCGCTCTTCGAGCTGCCGGATGAGCTGGCGATCGACACGGACGTCGCGCGTCGCGTGATCTCCGGGTTCATTCGTGGCCAGCTTGAGCAGGCGGGGTTCGCGAAGTGCGTCCTGGGCCTGTCCGGCGGGATCGATTCCGGCCTCGTCGCGTACCTCGTCGCCGAGGCGATCGGGGCGGAGAACCTGCTTTGTGTCCTGATGCCGTATCGGACCTCGTCGCCGGCTTCCCGTGGCGATGCCGAGACGATCGTCGCCGAGCTCGGCTGCCCGAGTCACCTCGTGGAGATCACGGCGGTGGTCGATGCGTACTTCGGCGACGACGAGGGGGTTGGCGCGGGCGGCGAGAGCGTGCGGGATGCGTCGGCGCTGCGGCGCGGCAACTTCATGGCCCGGATGCGCATGTCCACGCTGTACGACCGATCCGTGGCGTTCACGGGGCTCGTCGTGGGCACCGGCAACAAGACCGAGTCACTCATCGGCTACACGACGGTGTTCGGGGACAACGCCTGCGCCTTCAACCCGATCGGCGACCTGTACAAGAGCCAGGTCCGGCAGCTCGCGGCGGCCGTGGGCGTGCCGCGGGCCGTGATCTCGAAGGCGCCCAGCGCGGATCTCTGGCCGAACCAGACCGACGAAGGCGAGGGCTCCTTCAGCTACCCGCTCCTGGACCGGATCCTGTACTGGCGGATCGACCGGCGGCGATCGACCGACGAGCTCGTCGCCATGGGCTTCGAGCGGGCGCTGGTGGAGCGCGTGGAGCAGCTCGTCGCGCGCTCGGAGTTCAAGCGCCAGGTCCCGCCCGTCGCCAAGCTCGGCCCGCGGACCCCCGGTGTCGACTACCTGTACCCGCGGCGGCGCCCGGGCTCGGCTCGCTCCTGAGCCCCGTGCCCGTCCAGGGGGGCGAACCGCCCGGCGGGACGCTGTACGTCGTCGCCACGCCAATCGGCAACCTGGGCGATGTCACGCTCCGATCACTCGAGATTCTGCGGGCGGTGCCGCTGCTCGCGGCAGAGGACACGCGGATCTCGCGCCGGCTCCTGGCGCGCTACGAGATCCCCACGAAGGCGACGAGCTTCCACGCCCGCAGCGGCCCGGCCCGACTGGCCGAGCTCCTGGCGCACCTTCGCGGCGGCGCCGACCTCGCGCTCGTGACCGACGCAGGCACCCCCGCAGTGAGCGACCCCGGCGCGGAACTCGTGGCCGCGTGGGCTGCCGAGGGCGGGACCGTCGTGCCGATCCCCGGCGCTTCCGCCGTGCTGGCCGCGGTCGCCGCGAGCGCGATTGCCGGTCCACGCTGGGGCTTCGAGGGCTTCCTGCCGCGCTCCGGGCGAGACCGGAAGGAGCGCCTCGCGCGCATCGCCGCGGACGATCGGGCCACGATCTTCTTCGAGGCGCCGACGCGGCTCGCGGCAACGCTGCGAGATCTCGCCGCGGCGTGTGGCGCGGACCGGGCCGCGGAAGTGTGTCGCGAGCTGACCAAGCTCCACGAGCAGATCGCGCGCGGGACGCTTGCGGAGCTCGTGTCCGCGGTCGCGGACGGGTCGATCCCGACGCGCGGCGAGGTCGTGCTCGTGGTTGCCGGCGTGACGGGGGACCGCTCGGTCGAAGCGCGAACGCCGCCGACGACCCTCGAGGCGGCGCGGACGCAGGTCGCGGCCCTCGTCCGCGCGGGCGCGAGCCGCACTGACGCCGCGCGCGAGGTGGCAGCCGCCACGGGCCATGCCCGCCGCGACCTCTATCGCTGGACCGATCGCGACTGAGGAACGAGCCGCCCGGACGGCCCAGAGGGAGGGCCGAAGCCGCCCGGGCGGTGCGCGATGGAGACCGGGTCAGACAGGACTCAGGCGGCGAGCTCCTCGGCGATGGGCTCGTCGGCCGGGATGGCCACCGGTTCCGAGGCGTCGTCAGACGAATCGCCGGTCGCGGCGGCCTCGATGGCGTCGGCCGACGACTCCGCCGCGTAGTCCTTCTTCTTGCGGCCGGACAGCATCTCGACCGTCGTGGCGACGATCTCGGTCTTCCAGTGCCGCAAGCCCTTCTCGTCGTCCCACGTCCGGGTCTGGATCCGGCCCTCGACCGCGACCTGCTGGCCCTTGCCGAGGTAGCGCCCGCACACCTCCGCGAGGCGGTCCCAGGTCACGATGTTGTGGAACTCCGGACGTTCCTTGCCGTTCCCGGCGTACTCGGTGGTCGCCACGCTGAACTGCGTGACGTGCTTGCCGCTCGCCAGCGCGCGCATCTCGGGATCGCGCGTCAGGCGGCCGGCCAGGAGGACCTTGTTCACGGTCCTGTTCTCCTTCGATGGTCGGCCGACGGGTCACGGGCCGACCCTGCGTGTGGCGGTGGCGCGACGGTAGCGAATGGCGCTCATCCGGCGGTCACTCGCCGCTTATCGAGGCGACGGTTATGGAAATGCAACCGGGTACCTTCGTCCTGCGCCCGGTGCGTGGACGCCATCGACCTTCGACCCTTCGAAACCGGGACCACCCGCTCATTGCTCCTCGAGGTGGCCAGGCGCATCGTTCCAAATACGCCGAGACGCGGCGAACCGGGGGCAAACTCGGGGCGTCGGCCACGGACCATCAAACGGACGCCGGAGCGGGCGAAGGGTCCGAATCGGAGATCCCGTTCGGAGGTCACGAGTCGAGCAACCATGAGTGATCGGCCTCGAGCCGTTGATCGCGTCCGGCGCGGACTTATCGCCTCATTCGCGCCACCATCGATCGCCTCCCGGATCATCGGGGGGCGATCGTCGCGTTCCGGCCCGGCCGGAGGCCGCCGGCGGGTATACTCGCCCTCGTTCCCGGGCTGACGTCGAGGCGGCTCGGACAGGGGAGGTCATGCGATCGCGCGATCAGGGCGCGTCGTCCGTCCCGTGAGGCGGCCGACCGACCGGCAGGCCAAGCGCCGCACCGCAAGCGGCGACCCGCGGGAGATTTGCAACCAAGTCCCGAGCCGACAGGCGCGGGGCCTTTTCATTTTCTCGGGGTCTCGCTGACGTGCCGGCATCGATCGTGGTGGGCCTCCAGTGGGGGGACGAAGGCAAAGGAAAGACGACCGATTTCCTGGCCGAGCAGGTCGCGATGGTGGTGCGCTACCAGGGCGGCGACAACGCCGGCCACACGGTGGTCAAGGGCGACGAGGTGCTGAAGCTGCACCTCGTGCCGTCGGGCGTGCTGTACCCGCACATCACCTCGGTCATCGGCAACGGCGTGGTCGTCAATCCCGAGACCCTGATCGGCGAGCTGGACATGCTGATGTCCCGCGGAATCGATGTCTCCCGGGTGCGGGTCAGCCGCGCGGCGCACGTGATCATGCCGTACCACGTGGCCCTGGACCGCGCGAACGAAGCGCGCCTCGACGGCGCGAAGGTGGGCACCACCGGGCGGGGGATCGGGCCGACATACGGCGATCGGGCGTGGCGCGTGGGGCTGCGCATGGAGGACCTGCTGGACCGCGCGGTGCTGCGGACGCGACTGGAGCGGCTGCTCCCGGACAAGAACCTGCTCCTGGCGTCGATGGGCGCCGAGCCGTTCGAGGTCGAGGCGCTCGTCGAGAAGGCAGCGGGCTGGG
>JANLSG010000189.1:0-24540 GCA_031362295.1 Chloroflexota bacterium | reverse complement strand
AACCGTCGTCGGTGCGCACGGCGGCGCTGGCGCCGTCGTTGTAGAAGCGAAAACCTCCATGCGTGGGGCCGGTCTCCTCGTAGCGGCCGTCGGACAGCGCCGTGACCACGCCTTCAACCTGCAGCGGAGCACCGTGTTGCGAGTCGCTCTTGCCGCCGGCCAGGGCGCTGATGCGCCCGCCCACGCCCACAGATGCGCAATGCGCCGCAAGAGCCGGGTCGCAGATCGCCTGCAACAAGCCCCTCACGCCCAGGCGGCCCGCCGACTTTGAGGCGCTAGATCATGCCTCGGGCGGTCAGGAGCGCCGTGAGTGCGTCATCTGCGTCGCGACCCATCGCCATGCGGGTGCTACCGGAGAGGCCGACGCCGCCACGCTGGCCGAGCGTCGTGCGATGGACCCAGCCCTGGACGCCATTTGGGCAGAGGACCTCGATGAAGGCGCCCTGCGAGCCGACGACCTGGACCTCGTCGCCGGAGGCGAGATCACCCTGGCGGAGGCCGATGACCTCGTCGGGTCGATCGAGGACCGGGACGACCGCGTAGCGGACCACGCGAATGTCGAGGGCAGCGTTGTCGTCCTCGCCGAAGCGCATCGGCATGCGATTCACGGGCGCCATGCGGGTGTAATCGGAGTGGCGCGCCTCGAGGAGCGAGGGGCGGCGCCAGCGGGGCATGTTCGCCTCTGGGTCCGTGGGTGCATCGACCTGGGGGGCCATCGCGTCGAGCGCCGTCCCGATGGAAACCGGCGGCTGGTACGCGACGACGGGCTTGGGCGGGGCCATCATCGCGGCGATCTCATCGTGGGCCGAGAGCCTGGTGGCATGCGGCCGTCGGGCGACCCCGAGGAGTCCGACCGTGCCGGCACCGACGATGCCGATCGCGATCGCGGTCGTGGTCGCGAGGCCCGCGAAGACCGCGCCAACGAGCACCGCGCTCATGACCAGGCCCATCACCAGGAGTCGGCCAAAGGCCCCGAAAAGTCCCTGCATGTCCACTCTCCCAGCGGGTGAAATGTCCCGCAATGAATGGACTGCAGCATCCCCGGCAATCGGCTGCCATCGCAATGGTACGGGGGTCATGTCGGTGTGGAAGGGCAGGCTGCGGTGCGGGTGGGTTGCAGCGGGAGCGCACACCCCGTCGAGGACCCCGGCGGCGGCGCGGCGGGGCACCGGTCGGCGAAATTGGTCCCCCATCGGCGCCGCAGCAAGTTCGAGGGGCAGTACCAAGTTGCCCCCTTCGGGTCATACCCAGCCCGCGCGAGGGCGAGCACGATCCTCGTCATGCAAGTCCTCGCATCGAACCGCACCCGGGCAGGCCAGCCGAGTCGCGTCGGCGTCGCCAACGCCCTCATCGTCGGCACCGTCCTCGTCGGCACGTCACTGGCGCTGCTGTACCTGGTGTTCGGCGAGAACTTCGTCGATCGATTCATGCCCACGGGCCGCCCCACCACCTACGAGCTCGTCGCCGGCGCCCTCGCGTGGACCTTCGCGCTCACCGCACCCGCGGGCTTCGGCCTCGTCGGGGTCGCGCGCCTCGTCACCGGATACGACCGCTGGCGCGCACGGCGCCCGCGCGTGACTCCCGCCGTCCGCCTCCGCCGAGCCATCGGCGATGACCATGTCGTTGCGACCGGCGTTCGACTGCCCGACGGCAGCCGCGTCCTGCCGGAGCTCGTCGTCGGCCCGTTCGGCGCCGCGATCATCGAAGAGCTGCCCCCGGTCGGCGCGGTCATGTCGCGCGGCGTCCGCAGCTGGGAGGTCCGCGTCGGCAACGGCCAGATCCGCACCATCGAGAACCCGCTCGTCCTGGCGGCCCATGACGCGGAGCGCATCCGCGGCTGGCTGTCGCCCGACGACTCCGATCACGTCCTCAAGGTCTACGCCGCCGTCGTCGGCAACGATGCCAAAGTCGAGCGCAGCTCCTCGGTCGCAGTGATCGCACCGACGCAGATCGCGGAGTGGCTGAACTCGCTGCCGCCCCAGAAGTCCCTCGACGCGGGCCGCCGCGACAAGCTCGTCAAGCAGATTCGCGCCGCGCTCTAGGGTCTGGTAGGGGAGGGAGGACTCGAACCTCCGACTTCCGAGGTATAAGCTCGGCGCCTCTAACCAACTGGGCTACTCCCCCGCGCCATCCTACCGCTCGGCGGGCGAGGCGCCACGATCAGACCAGCAGCGGCTTGAGCACCTGGATCGCGGCCACGAGCACGAGGTACGCGATCGGGATCGCCGCGAACAGCCCGAGTGCGGCACTCCAGGGTGTCCGCGTGGTTCGCGTGCCGGAGCCCCGCGGGAGTGGAACCACCAACCAGGTGATGAACGAGCCCGCGACGAGCACGACGACGACGAAGAACGCCGCCGCCGCGACCCGCAAATCGCCTCCGGGTAACACCGCCCCGCGGGACAGTGCCACGTCGTAGGCGAGATACGCGGCTCCCAGTACGAGGGCCACCGCGAGGCTGGAGCCAACCGCTCGAACGACGGGCCTGGGCGCGTTCCTGAATTGGCGCCACCGAATGGACAGCCACGAGCGCCGCGCCGGCGCCGGTGCCGGCGCGGACATCAGGCGTTCAGGATCGTCAGGGTGCGCCGCGGCGGGATGGTCTCGGGCGTGTTCGCGGCGAGGAGCCGCACGCCGTCGACGAACCGGTCGATCTCGTCCTCGGACGTGAAGAACCCGATGCTGATCCGGAGCGCGTTGACGAGCGGAAGCGTGCGCATGATGCAGAACGTTCGCGCCTGCAGCTCATCCATGGCCGCCTGGATCTCCCAGCCCCGGATTCGGAACGAGACGAGGCCGGCCATCCGGTCAGCAGGCGTCAGCAGCTCCACGCCATCGATCGCCGAGAGGAGTTCGTGCGCGCGATGCGCAATCTCGGCGCCGCGGCGATAGACGAACTCGAGGCCGACGTACATCGCGAGCCAGCCGATCGCCCGCCCGAACGCGAGCACCGACGGGCGATGGAAGCCGACCGTCTGGAACCGCCGGGCGTCGATCTGCAACACCCGATTGCCGCGGGAATCGTGGCTGGAGAACGTCGAGTGGCCGGCGAACGTGCCCTTGGCGTCGCCGAGCAGCTCGCGCTTGATCCAGAACGCCCCAAGCCCCTCCGGCCCGAGCAGCCACTTCTGGCCGGGGATCGCGTACATGTCGACGCCGAGGTCGCGCATGTTCGTCGGGATCGCGCCGACCGCCTGCGCGCCGTCGACGAGCACCAGCGCACCGCGCTCGTGGGCGAGATCCGTGATCCGCCTGACGGGCATCACCAGCCCGCTGGTCCACAGGACGTGCGAGAAGGACACCAGCTTCGTGCCGGGGGTGATCAGTCGGTCGAACTGGTCGAGGATCTCGTCGTCCGAGGCGTTCCCCACGAACTCGGCAAACGCGAGATCGACGCCATAGCGATCGCAGACGGAGTACAACGGCCCAACGGCCCCGACGTGCTCATGGCACGTCGCGACCGCGCGCCCGCCCTCATGCCAATCGATCGCCCAGGTGCCGATGTTCATCCCGTCCGTCGCCGCGTGGGTGAGCGCGACCTCGTCCAGCTCCCCGCCGATGATCGCCGCGACCGTCGCGCGCGCCTCGTCGGCGCGCTGGGTGGAGTCGTGCCAATACTCGATCTGGGCGCGCCCGAAGTCCCGCTCGTACGCCTCGAGCTCCGCCATCGCGGCGGCCGCCTCGGCCGGCAACGGGCCTACCGAGCCGGTGTTCAGCTGGATTGCCGCGCTCAGCGACGGCAGCGCGGCGCGCACGGCCGCGAGCTTGTCCGTATCGGACATGAACGGGGAGACCACGAACCTATGATACCGGCGTGATCAGGCGCTTCAGATGACAGGGTTCGCCCGTCCCGAGCTCCTCGCGTCCGTCGAGTGGCTGGCAGACGAGCTGGGCCGCCCAGACGTGCGCGTCGTGGACGTCCGCTGGCGCCCCGACGGGACCGGCAACGCCGTCTACGACGCCGGCCACATTCCCGGCGCAACCTACCTCGACTGGCGCGCGGAGCTCAACGACGCGCCCTCCGAAGAAACCGGCCACGCGCTTCGCCTTGCACCGCCGGATGCGATCGTCGGGTTCATGGCGCGCGCCGGCGTGGGCGACGCGACCACCCTCGTCCTGTACGACGACACGCTGGGCTTGTACGCGGCCCGCGCCTGGTGGTCGTTCCGGGTCTACGGCTTCGAGTCCGCGCGGATCCTCGATGGCGGCTTTCCCGCGTGGGTCGCCGCGCAGCGACCGCTCAGCAGCGGCGCCCTCCCCCACCCCGAGGGCTCGTTCACGCCGCGGCTCAACCCGCGACTCCGCCTCACGACGACCGACGTTCGCTCGCTCCTCGGCTCGCCGGACGCGCAGATCATCGATGGCCGCGCCAACCCGGAGTTCAAGGGCCACGAGGGCAACGCCCGCCGCCTCGGCCACATCCCGGGTGCGATCAACGTGCCCATCGGCGCGCTCCACGAGCCCGGCTCGCAGCGCCTCCTCGACGCCGACGCGATCCGGGCGCAACTGGTTCGCGCAACCGTGACGCGGGGCAAGCGCCTGGTCTGCTACGACGGCTCGGGCGTGGGCGCGGCGAAGCTCGCTTTCGTGCTGACGCTCATGGGCTACGACGACGTCGCCGTGTACGACGGCGGCTGGGCCGAGTGGGGCGATCGCCTGGACCTCCCGGTCGAGCGCTAGGCTCGCGCGCTCCAGATGCCAGCGCTCCGTCGACGGTCGACGCTCGCGGTGCTCGCGCTCGTCGTTGTCGTGGTCGGGATTGGTGCTGCCTGGCTCCTCCCGTCATTGGGGACCGGGAACGCCGGCGCGGCCTCCGGCCCGCCGGGCTCGGAACATGACGCCGACCCGGAGACCGGAGCGGCGGTGATCCTGTTCGTGCCCTTGGGCCGCGTTGCGTTCGGGGTTGAGGTGCGCAACACGACCTTCCTGCCGGTCACCATCGAGGGCCTCGTCGACGACGGCTCGGGCTTCCTGCTTGACGGCGCTCACCTCGTGATAGGTGAGGGTCCGGTCCTTGGTCTGGAAGTAGACCAGACGAGAGCGTTCGAGCCCCTGAGCCTCGCGCCGGGCGAGACTCGCCTCATCGGCGTGGTCGGACGGTTCCCGGATTGCGCTCACGCTCGGCAGAACTGGAGCCCGGGCACCTACGCCGTGGTCGACTCGCTCCGACTTGACGTCCGGATCGCGGGGATCCTGCCGGCCGAAGCCGATGTGCCGCTCCTCCAGGCCGTCGAGCTCCAGGGCAATGACGAGGAAGCCTGCCCGTAGCTCGCTAGGAGCTCGACGCCGCCGGTTGCCGCGCGGGGCCTTGTCGTCGCGCGCGATGCCCGGATCATCATTCCGGGGGTTAGCGGGTGGCTCAGCGACGCGGCGGCGCCGCAGCGCAGAGAAGCTGAGCACGAATCCGGCCGCGTTTGCCACGGTCAGCCATGCTTTGGGCACGGTCGGGCCCGCAGTGCCGCCGTTATCGCGCGCCCTGACTGGGATTTGATGATCCCAGCATCACGAGTGACCAGAACGAGCTTGCGAGGGCACGAGCGACGCGCTATCCCGCCGGTTGCCGCGCGCTCGCGGCGAGGAGCGCCTTCACCTCGAATGGCGTGGCGGTCGGGAACGTGGACCGGATCCGCGCCACCAGGCCGGCAATGTGCGGCGTCGCGAACGAGTTGCCCGTCCCCACGATCGACGAGCCGCCGCGCCACGCGACAGTGACATCCACGCCCCAGGCCCCGAACTCGACGGGCGGGTGGGGGTTGTAGAAGACCGCCTCGGGATCCGCGATGTCGTGCGCGGCAACGGAGATCACCGACGAGTAGAGCGAGGGGTAGCTCGTCTGCCCAGGCGTGTTGCTCGCGGCGCAGATCAGCGAGGTGTTCGCGAAGTACGCCTGGTCCACCAGGTCGTGGAAGCTCGCATACAGGTCCTCGCTCCGCGACGAGAGGCTGAGGTTCGCGACATGGATCCCCTGCTGGATCACCCAGTCCAACCCGTAGGCGAACGCCAGCCCCTTGCCGCGGTTGTTCCGGCCGAGCACGCGCACGGAGACGAGGTCCGCCTCGGGAGCAAGGGCGTGGATGATCCCCGCACACGCCGTGCCGTGCCCCACGACATCGACGGGATTGTCATCGACGATGTCCGCGTCCTCGCCGTCGATCTCGACGCGCACGCTGCGCACGAGCCGGCCGCCGATGGCGGGGTGATTACCCTCGATCCCGGAGTCGATGACGGCGACGGTCACGCCGGCGCCGCGCGATTCCAGCCACGAGCGATCGGACACCGGCTGGAACGGAATGGATCGGGCCAGTGCCGCCCGCCGCTCCGGATCGAACGGCTCGCTCCAGGCCGGCCCGCCGAAATCGTGTGGCGGATGCGCCTCGGGCTTCGCCACCGGCGTCGTCACCGTCGGAATCGACTCCGTGCCGTGCGTTGCTTGGCCTTCGAATCGTGCCGGGCGACCGCATCGAGGACCTCGATCGCCAGGGCGCGGTCCTCCGGGGAGGCGACCTCCAGTCCGACCACCGCATCGACGAACTCCCAGAACCGGTCGTCGCCCGGCTGGGCGCGGGTGGCGGCCGAGATCATCGCCTGGAGCTCCGCGTCATCCTCGGAGACGCCGTCGGACAGCATCATGCGCATCAGCTGCTGTGCCTCGAGCGCCCTCGCGCCGATCTCGATCGCGACGGCGGCCTGGTCCGCGAAGACCACCGCCAGCTCGATATCGCGCATGGTGAACGTGCCGGCACGCTTGTCGAGGATCTCGAGGACGCCCGTCGTCCGCGCCTCGCTGCGCATCGGGACGGCGAGGATGGTCCGCGGCGTGTAGCCCGTGCCCGCTGAGAAGTCCTTCGTGAAGCGCTCGTCGCGCTCCGGCTCGGCGATGGCGATGGGCTCGCCGGTGGTGAAGGCGTAGCCGGCGATGCCCTGGCTCGCGGGGATCGACAGGCCCACCACGCCCTGGCCCTGCGCGCCCGCGGCGATCACGAACTCAAGGGTGTCCTGCGTGGGTCGGTAGAGGGCGATCGAGGCCGCCTCGGCCTCGAACAGGGCGACGGTCGTCGTGACGATGGAGCGGAGCAGCGTCGTCTGCAGCCGCGCCTCGAGGTGGAGCGCGGTCTCCGCGCGCAACGCAACAGAGCGGAGCAGGGCAATGCCCGCTCCGCTCGGCTGCTCGGGGTTCAACGGATCGCTCGCGTCGGCCACCTATGTGTGTGCGGTCGACGCGGCGATCGCGCTTGCGACTATGGGCGCTCGGGGTGGAACGGCCGGTCCGGGCGGAAGCCCTCGCCGGACTCGTCGCCGGGCACGGCCGGGCGGTCGGGTCGGAAGTGGCCCTCGGTGTCGTCCTCGTCGCCGGGAACGGCCGGGCGGTCCGGTCGGAACGGGCGGTCCGGGCGGAAGCCCTCACCCTCGTCGCCGGGGATGGCCGGCCGGTCGGGCCGGAAATGACCCTCGGTGTCGTCGCCGGGCACCGCGGGGCGGTCTGGGCGGAACGGGCGCTCCGGACGGAAGCCCTGACCCTCGTTGTCCTTGTCCACGATCGTTCTCCTAATTTCCTGCCACCAGCGGATCTCCGCCGCGTTGCCGCAACGGTACACGCCTCGGGCCGCCGGCAGATGCGGGATCCGACGATTGCCCTGTCAACTCGGTGACACGGTTACCAGCTCGCGCGTTCGCGCAGTCGCTCCACATCACGAATCACGATGTGGCCGCCCTCGTGGCTGACGAGTCCCTCGTCAGAGAAGTCGCCGATGATCTGGTTCACCCGCTGCCGCGTGCCACCGACCATCGCCGCGAGGTCCGACTGGGTCAGGTTGGAGCCGAGTGGCACATCGGTGGTGCTCCCGGGCGCCGATTCCTCGGCGAGCCTCGTAAGCTGCAGCGCGAGCCGACCCGCGAGATCCAGGAAATGGACCTCGGCGAGCTGGTTCGTCAGCCGCCGGACGCGTTGCGCCAGGCCTGTCAGGAGTTGCGCCCGGAACGGGCTGCCGCCCTCCACGAGCTCGACGAACATGGAGCGCGGCATCGTCATCGTCTCGGTGGCATCCATCGCCGTCGCGGTGGCGGAGCGTGGCGCGCCGTCGAGCAGCACGATCTCCCCGAACGAGTCTCCCGGCGAGAGGACGGCCACGATCGCCTCCTCGCCCTCCGCGGACTCGCGAGTGATCTTGACCCGGCCCTCGACGACGACGTGGAGCGAGTCGCCGGGATCGCCCTCGTGGAAGATCACCTCGTCGCGCCGGAACCGACGCCGGTTCATCGTGTGCGCGATTCGCGTGAGTTCGTCCTCGTCGATCCCATGGAACAGCGGCGATTGCGCCATCGCGGCGCAGGCGAGGTCGATCCCGAAACGAGGCGTCACCACGCGCAGAGCGTAGGACACCGCTGGACTATCAGGAAAGGTCGCCCGTCATGTCCTTCGACCGCGGGTCGACGGTGGTCTTGAGGTCCAGGCCGCGGGGCAGTCCGACTTCGGACTCATTGGCCGGCTCGAGGCGCTCGATCCGCATTCGATTGAGGAGCACGGCGTCCGAGTGCTCGCGCGCGACGTGGCCGTCCATCGTGTACTCGATCGTCGCCGCGGTGAGCGCGACGATCGCCCGGCGCTCCGCGGCCTTGAACGGATCGATGGTCGGCGCGGAGTGGAGGTACCCGACCACGGAGTATGGCCCGATGCGCGCACGCACCGGAACCTGCCGGGTCCACAGGCGCCGCTCCTGCTTGCCGCGCGGTCCCGTGGCCGCGATGACGCACAGATCGTCCAGGCAGATGGCCGTGGTGCCCGCCTCGACGACCCGTCCGTCGTCGAGCGCCGTGAACGCAGCGCTGTCGACCTGGAACTCCTCGGTCGCGCTCAGCATGTCCGACAGGCGGTCCGTGTCGAGGGCGACGCCGCCCGAGACGGTGCAGTCTTCTGCGTACGCGGCGAAAGGGATCCTCATCCTGCCCCGCAACATACGCCCCCGACCTTGCACCTGTCTTGTCGAAATCGCGCTGCACGCCCGTTGGGCCTGCCCGGTTCAGTCCGCCCGTGGCGCCGCCTTCGCCCCGGCGGTGACGAGGTGCTCGGCTCCCGCCTGGAGGCCCTCGAAGAGGCGGGTCACGGTTTCGAGCGTGTCCGCCTCGCGGGCGTCCTTGTCCAGGCGCAGGCGGGCGATGCGCGGGAATCGCAGCGCGAAGCCGGACTTGTGGCGGTTCGAGCGCAGGATCACGTCGAAGGCGACCTCGACGACGACCGTCGGCTCCACGACCCGGTACCGGCCGTGGTGGCTGATCGTGTGCTCGTCGAACCAGCGGGTCATCGTCGCGATCTCCGCGTCGGTCAGGCCGCTGTACGCCTTGCCGATGTTGACCAGCTGGTCGCGCGCCTCGTCGCGGACGGCGAAGGTGTAGTCCGATAGCACGCCGTGGCGCTTGCCGTGGCCCACCTCCACGCCGACCACCACGCAGTCGATCGTGGCGAGCGCCTTCTTCATCTTCAGCCAGCCGTAGCCGCGCCGGCCCGGCGAGTAGATCGAGGTCGGGTCCTTGACCATCAGGCCCTCGTTGCGCCGGGCGCGCGCCTCGGCGAAGGCGGCCTCCAGGTCGTCGGTCGATTGCGCCTCGCTCAGGTGCGAGAGCGCGAAGCCGCCGCCGTCCGTCGCGAGCGGGAGGTTGAGCTCCTCGAGAAGGCGGCGACGCTCGGTCAGTGGCAGCTCCAGCGTGGGTGCCACGACGCCGTCGCGAGGTGGGTCGACGCTGTCGTTGCCGCCGGCTCCGGGCTCGTCCAGCCCGAGGACGTCCCAGGCCACGAAGATCACCGGCACGTCGACGAGAATCGCGGCTGACGGGTCCTTCCGGCCCAGCCGCGATTGGAGCGCGATGAACGGCAACACCGTGCCGTCGCGCCAGGCGAGGATCTCGCCATCCAGGATGCCGGCCCAGGGCAGGTGCGTGGCCGCCGCGATGATCTCCGGGTAGCCGCTGGAGATGTCGTGGAGGTCGCGGGAGTAGAGCCGGACCGTGGTGCCCTCGCGGTGGAGCTGGCAGCGGATGCCGTCGTACTTGTCCTCGACCCAGACCGTGGGCCCAAGTCGGGTCATGATCTCGGCCGCGTCCTCCGCCGGCGACGCTAGCATGAACTTGAGCGGGTGGAAAAGTGCGAGCGCGGCGCCCTCCAGGTTTCCTTCGCGCGCCAGCATCGCGGTCCGCCCGATGTCGCCCGTCAGCATGCCCGCGCGCTTCACGGCGTCGAGCGGTCGGTCGTAGGCCTTCGCGAGCGCGGCCTCGACCAGGCCCTCACGAAGCCCGATGCGGAGCTCGCCGGAGAGCACGCGGACGATGCCGCGCGCGGTCCACGGGTCGGCGCGCGCGAGCAGCTCGGCGAGCAGCTTGGCCTTGCGTGCCGGCCCGGATGCCGCCTCGATGGCGGCGAACGTGGCAGCGACCTCGACGAGCGATGGCGAGACCTCCGGATCGGGCGCGTGGCCGGCTCGCTCCAGCACGTCGCCCACCGCCGCGCTGAGGTCGGAGTGCCGGTCGTATGCCGCGCCGAGGTCCGCTCGATCGGTGGCGCTCATCTGCCCGAGCGCGTTGCCGATGGTCGCCCAGCCGATGCCGGTGGCCCGCTGGTCCGCCTCGGGAAAGGGTCGTCCGGTCAGGAAGACGACGGCGATCGGGAGCTCATCCGCATCGAGCGTCCGGAGGTACTCCGCGAGCAGCCCGGTCTTCTCGGAGGTGCGGGTCGTGGCGGCGACGCGCTCGGCGAGCTCGCTCCAGCGCCGCATGCGATCGATGGTATACCGTGCCCGCGTGGGTGCTTCGCAGTGGTTTCCCGAGTGGATCGAAGGGGAGCAGGTCGTGCTCCGCAAGCACGTCCCGGAGAACGTCGAGGCGTTCCAGCGCTGGTACGCCGATCCCGAGGTCGCCCGCCTCGCGCGCTACCAGGACGCGCCGATGCGGTCCGACGAGATCGACCGCTTCTTCCAGCTCCGCGCCCTCGGCACCGAGTCGCTGACGATGGCCATCCACGACCGCGAGACGAACCGACTGATCGGCAGCTGCGCGTTCAGCCAGGTGGATGGCGAGAACGGCTCCGCGATGTACCACATCACCATCGGCGAGAAGGACGTCTGGAGCCGCGGCTATGGCACGGAATCGACCCAGCTCATGCTGGATCACGCCTTCGGGACGCTGGGGCTGCACCGAATCGCGCTCACCGTGTTCGAGTTCAACGAGCGCGCGATCCGGGCGTATCGACGCTGCGGCTTCGTCGTCGAGGGCCGGTCGCGCGAATCGATCTGGCGTGACGGCCGCTGGTGGGACGAGCTGGCGATGAGCGTCCTCTCGTCCGAGTGGCACGAGCGCCGGAACGCGGCCACGGCGCCCGCGACCGAACCCGTCCGGGTCGCGCGTCGGACGCGTGTCGCGCCCCGAACGCCGGCGGCCTGATGGCGAGCTCCGGTACGGCGGCCGACGCGGCGCGGGCGGCGTTTCGCGAGCTGATGGAGGCCAGGGGCCACTCGGTGGAGAATGCGCGCGCTGCCGCGGCGGGTCTGGAGACGGCGTTCGAGCAGGGCGCGTTGCAACGCACGCCGCTCGTCGAGACGATGCTCGCCGACCTGATGGTGGCCCTGGAGCAGGACGAGGGCCAGAAACTGGGCGGCAAATCCGCGGAGGCCGCCCGCTTCATCCTTCGCGCGATCTCCCGGCAGCTCGACAACGCCTGAGCCGCCGCGCCCTTACGCCCGTGGCAGATCGCGCGGGTGTACGCGAGCTCGAGCACTACCAGGGCGCCGGCGATGCGGATCGGTTCGATGCGACCGGTTCAGCCTGATGGACCAGCTCCCGGCGATGGCCTGGTACGAGTCCGCCCGCGCGACCGGGTCGGGCGGCATCGTTCTCGTTTCCCGGCGGATCTATGCCAATCGCTGCATAACCACTGCAGCTCATGCCCAGGAGGGGCTACCTCGGAGCGCGGCGCCTGGAGCCTGCCACCCCGGCCTGCCACCCGGAGCCCGCTATGCATCGATTGGCATAGGTTTGGCGGACCAGGAAACGGACACGCGGGCGGTCCTGGTGCATCGCGGCGGCGAACGGGTCCAGCTACTGGGCGATGAAGGGGATGCGGCCGCCTGGCTGGCCGCGACGATGCCGTCGATCGGCCCCATGATGGCGTGGTGAGTACCGCAGAGCGCGTCGTCTTCGAGCACGTCACCAAGCGATACCCGGGGACCGGCACGGGCAAGCCCGGCAAGCCCGGCAAGCCCGGCAAGCCCGGCGCCGTCGAGGACCTGTCGCTGGAGATCCCGGCCGGCAAGGTATGCGTGCTCGTCGGCCCGTCGGGCTGCGGCAAGACCACGAGCCTGAAGATGGTCAACCGGCTCATCGAGCCGACGTCCGGCCGGATCCTGATCGGCGATACGGACGTCGCAAAGCAGGATGTGATCAAGCTGCGGCGGGGTATCGGCTACGTGATCCAGCAGGTGGGGCTGTTCCCGCACCAGACCGTCGGCGAGAACGTGGCGACCGTCCCGCGCCTCCTGGGCTGGGACGAATCTCGCCGCCGTGCCCGCGCCGCAGAGCTGCTCGAGCTGGTCGGGCTGGATCCTCGGACCTACGCGGACCGCTATCCGGCGGCACTCTCCGGCGGCGAGCGCCAGCGCGTCGGCGTGGCGCGCGCGCTCGCGGCGGACCCGCCGGTGCTGCTCATGGACGAGCCGTTCGGCGCAGTGGACCCGATCGTCCGCGAGCGCCTCCAGAACGAGCTCCTTCGACTCCAGGAGCAGATCGCGAAGACGATCCTGTTCGTGACCCACGACATCGACGAGGCGATCAAGATGGGCGACCTCGTCGCGGTGATGCAGGTCGGCGGGCACCTCGCCCAGTTCGGAACGCCCGACGAGATCCTCGCGAATCCCGCCTCCGACTTCGTCGCGCGGTTCGTCGGCGCGGACCGCGGGCTCAAGCGTCTCGCGCTGAGCCGCGTGCAGGACCTGACGCTCCAGCCCGTGGTCACGGCGCGGCTCGGAAGCGACGCGGCGGACGCCCGCCGACGTGCCCTCGCGGACCCGTTCCCGTACCTGCTCGTGGTCGACGAGCGCGATCGACCGATCGAGTGGGTCAATGCCGCCGCACTGCCAACCGAAGGCACCATCGCAGCCAACGGCGCCATGCCGGCAACTCCCGTGTTCGACCGGCACACGACCCTCAAGGACGCGCTGTCGATGCTCCTCGCGACCGATGTCCAGGCAGGCATCGTGACCGACGACGCCGGGGCAGTTCGGGGTCTCGTGACTGCCGACATGATCGGCGAGCGGATGCGACCGGCGGCCTCGTAGGTCGATGGCGGCGTGACCGGATGATCGACTGGGCCTGGGCGCTGGACCATCTCGACGAGCTGGCCGGCCGCACGGTGCAGCACATCGTGCTCGCATCGATCGCGGTTGGGCTCGGGTTCGTGCTGTCGCTCGGCCTGTCGATCGTCGCCCTGCGGCGATCCCGGCTCCGCACTGCGCTCGTCGGCGTGTCCGGCGTCGTGTTCACGATCCCGAGCCTCGCGATGTTCGCGGCGCTCGTGCCGATCACCGGCCTGTCGACCGTGACCGCCGAAGTCCCGCTCGTGCTCTACACGCTGCTGATCTTCATGCGCAACATCCTGGCGGGCCTCGACGGCGTGGCGCCCGAGGTCCTCGAGGCCGCCGACGCGATGGGCTACTCCAGCCGCACCCGGCTCACCCGGGTGGAGCTGCCGCTCGCGCTCCCGCTGATCGTCGGCGGCGTGCGGCTCGCGAGCGTCTCGACGATCGGGCTGGTCACCGTCTCGGGCATCCTGGGCGATCGATTCGGGGGGCTCGGGTTCTTCATCTTCGAGGGTCACCTGCACAGCTTCCCGACCGAGATCCTGTTCGGGGCCGTCCCCGCGATCGTCCTCGCGATCGCGGTGGACCTTGCGCTGGTCGCGCTGGAGCGGCGGCTGACACCGTGGGCGCGGCCCGCGCCGCGCCTGGAGCCGGCCACGTGAACCTCCTCGAATCCACCCTCGCCTGGCTCACAGACGCGGGCAACTGGGCCGGCTCCGCGGCGATCCCGAACCGTCTCGCCGAGCACCTCGCGCTGTCCGGAGTCTCGCTCGCCGTCGCAATGGCGGTCGCGATTCCGGCCGGGATCTGGATCGGCCACACCGGCCGGTTCACGTCGCTCGCGATCAATGCCTCGAACGTCTGGCGCGCGCTCCCGTCGCTCGCGCTGATCGGGATCGTGCTGCCGATCACGGCGGCCATCGATCCCCAGCTTGGCTTCAAGGTCTACCCGACGGTGATCGCGATGATCGTCCTCGCCATTCCGCCGATCCTCGTCAACACGCAGGCCGGGATCGCCGGCGTGGATCGGGACCTCGTGGAGGCCGGGCGGGCGATGGGCATGCGCGAGGGCCAGCTCATCCGCGGCCTCGAGCTGCCCGTTGCACTGCCGGCAATCGTCGCCGGCGTCCGATCTGCCGCCGTGCAGGTCGTCGCGACGCTGACCCTTGGCGCGATCTTTGGGTCCGGTGGCCTTGGCCGGTACCTGGTCGATGGCATCGCCCAGCGCGACGACGGGATGACCTTCGGGGGCGTCGTGCTCGTCGCGGGCCTCGCCCTCCTGGTCGAAGGGGCCTTTGTGTTGCTCCTGCGATTGATCCGATCACCGGTCTGAAAGTAACCGGTTTCTTGCCATGCTATGGTTGCGAGACCGTCGGATGAACCGACGAGCGGTTACAGGAGGAGAAGGACCCATGCGGGTATTCCGCAAGCTAGCTCTCGGGGCGTCTGTGCTCGCGCTGGCATTCAGCGCGTGCTCGACGGGTGGGAGCGGCGCAGTGATCAAGATCGGTTCCGATGGTTTCGATGAAGCCAAGGTCGTTGCCGAGATCTATGCGCAGGCTCTCGAGGCCAAGGGCTTTACCGTCGATCGGGCAGGTATCGGCAGCGGTGCACGGGCCGTCACCAAGTCCGCCCTCGAGAAGGGCGACATCAACATCAAGCCCGAGTACATCGGCAGCGGCCTTGTCGCCGGCTATGGCGGCGAGGCAACCAATAGTGGCGACACCAACAAGCAGCGTCTCCAGGAGAAGCTGACGCCGCTTGGCATCACGGTCCTGAACTTCACGCCGGGCCAGGACACGAACGCCTTCGTCGTCCGCAAGGAGACGGCGGACCAGTTCCACCTCGTCAAGATGAGCGACCTCACCGCGGTCCAGGATCAGCTGAAGTGGGCGCTGGCCACGGACTGCGCGACCAATCCGGTCTGCGCGAAGGCCCTCAAGGACTCGTACGGCCTCGAGCCGACGGACGTCACGCCCCTCGGCGCGTGCAGCGGCCCGATGGCCTCGGCGCTCCTCGCCAAGACGGTGGACGTCGCGGAGCTCTGCTCCACGAGCCCAGAGATCATCGTCAACGGCTGGGTCCGCCTCGAGGACGACAAGCAGACGCAGCCGGCCGATCACATCGCGCCGATCGTCCGCGATGACCTCCTCGCCGGCCTCGACAAGGGCAAGTTCACCGACACGCTCAATGCGGTGTCGGCGAAGATCGATACCAATACCCTTGCGCAGCTTTATTACGACGTGGCCGTCGGCCACAAGGACCTCAAGGACGTGGCCTCCGCCTGGCTCAAGTCAGTCGGGCTCGTCAGCTAGATCCTTCCGAACCCGAACGTCGTACGAGCCCCCGGTCACGCCGGGGGCTCGTACGATTCCCGAATTACCATGCGGACATCCAGATGAGGCCAGAGGCAGCAGCGTTGTACGAACGACTTTTCGGGAACAAGGACCGCGACACCGCAGTAGCGGATCGGATCCCACCGGGCCAGTACCGCACCGAGAAGTTCCCGGTCCTGCACTACGGCTCCGTGCCGAAGACGGACCTCGCGACGTGGGACTTCAAGGTCTACGGGCTCGTGGATTCGCCGTTCACGCTCACCTGGGACGAGTTCAAGGCGCTGCCGCGCAAGACGGTCGGCACGGACATCCACTGCGTGACGCGCTGGACCAAGCTCGACACGACCTGGGAGGGCGTCCCGATCCAGCACGTCCTTGAGCTCGCAGGTCTGCGCCCCGGCGTCACGCATGTCGTCGCGCATTCCGAGCAGGGCTACACGGCGAATCTGCCGCTCAGCGTCCTCGATGACGACGACGTCCTCCTCGCGGACACGTTCGATGGCCAGCCGCTGGAGCTGGAGCATGGCTACCCGCTCCGACTCCTCGTCCCGAAGCGCTATTTCTGGAAGAGCGCGAAGTGGATCCGCGGCCTGGAGTTCCTGGACCACGACCAGCTGGGCTTCTGGGAGCGCTACGGCTACAACAACGACGCCGACCCCTGGAAGGAAGAGCGTTACTCGGAGTAGCCCGCGCGCGACTTGCCCTAACCGGCGAACGCAGCGAGTGGAAAGCGCAGGGCCACGCCGTTGTAGCCATCGCTGACCCAGACGGATCCGCCAACGACGACGATGCCGCCACCGCCGCCGAACGGGCGATCGGGCACCAGGACCCGATTCACGGTGTTCGTTGCCGGGTCGATCCTCACGAGCATCCCGGTGCTCGCGTCGCCGGTGTCGACGGAGACCCAGAGCGCGCCGCCGATGTACGTGGGACCGCCGTGACCCGGCAATGGGACCACGGTGAGCGGCGCGTTCGTGCGCGGGTCGATGCGGCCGAGCGCGGCGCTGGCGTCGCAACCGCCGACCCAAGCGACGTCGGTTCCGATCGCGAGGCCGCCACACGCCGTGAACCCCTCCGGCACGTCGATCCTCGCCTGCACGGTGTTCGTGACCGGATCGATGCGCACGATCGAAAAGTCGTTCGGGATGTCCACCCAGATGCTGCCGAGCCCGCTGGCGAGCCAGTTCGGCCCGCTGTTCCCGAGCGGCCCGACCTCTGCCGAGGCGATCACCGTATTCGTGGCCGGATCGATCCGGAGCACGGCACCACCGTGCGTGTCCGCGACCCAGACGCCATCGGCGTTCGCCAGGATCCCTTTCGGCGCGAGGCCCGCGGGAATGGACGCGACGACCGTGAGGGTCGCCGGGTCGACGCGATAGAGGGTGGCCGAATACCACTCGGTGGCCCACAACCCGTCGGCGTTCACCGCGAGCCCGTTGAACAGGTCCGTTGTCTTGCCGACCGGCACCGAGCCGGTCACCGTGTTGGTGCTCGGATCTATGCGGTCGATGCGCCCAGGTACCAGGGCCCAGAGCAACGTTCCGTCTGTCTCGAAGCCGAGCAGGTCGGGCTCGGGGACGGTGGCCTCCGCCGTGATGGAGGTCGACGGCGGAAGCGGTGCCGTGGTCTGCGCGGGAACGCCGGTGGGGCGCGGTCGCTGCGTTGGGATCAGGGTGGGCGTCGGGCTCGGAACCGGGCTCGAGCCCGATGGCCCTGCTGACGGCGACGGCTGCCGGGGTCCGCCCCCGCCCAGACCGGCAACGATCACCACGAGCAGCGCGCCCACCAGCACGAGGGCGATCCGTGCCCGCGATCCCCCGCCGAAGGCCCGGCCAGCGCCGAGCAGCGGCCGGTGCCACGGAAACGCCCGCAACTGGTCGGTCTTCATCGTCTGGACGAACGTGTCCTCGAGGAGCCGAGTCGGCGCCTGGGAAGGCGCGGCGCCATCCATCCAGGCGGTCAGCATCTCCTCGACGCCCTGCTTCCGGCCGAGGTCGGTCATGCCGATCTCCTTCCGGCCTGGGTGTTGGCTCGATCGTCGGCCTCGAGCCCGGCGCGCATGGCCGCGATCCCGTATCGCACCCGCGACTTGACGGTGCCCAGCGGGACAGCGAGGGTCTCGGCGATCTCGACGTGGCTGAGCGAGAAGTAGTGCTGGAGCGCGAGGACGCTCCGCTGGTCCAGTGGCAGCCGCCGGAAGGCACGATCCACGCGGTCTGATTCCGCGAAGGCGGCCGAGGTGTCGATCACCGCCCGGTTGCCGACGCTCCTGAGGGTGACCTCGGCGCGCCGCTTGATGCGCCGAGCCTCGTCGTAGCAGGAGTTCACGACCAGCCGCCGCAGCCAGGCATCGAACTTGTCGGCGTCGCGCAATCTGGGCACCTCGCGCCAGGCCCGGATGAAGGCATCCTGGGTGGCGTCCTCGGCACGATCCGAGTCCCGAAGGATCAGGCAGGCGAGCGCATAGAGCCGGCTCGACGCAGCCCCGATGAGGGCCGCGAACGCGTCGTGGTCGCCGCGCATCGCCTGCCTGACGTCCTCGGTTGTCAATGTGGTCGGTCAGCTGGCCGCGGGGATCGCTTGCCAGGCCGGGACGGCATCCAGGGTCATGCCCTCGCTGAGGCGGCGCTGGTCCGTGCCGTCCGCGTTCATTACGTACACCGGTCGGTCATTCGCGCCGACGGCGCCGAAGTAGCGCACAAAGGCGATTCGAGTGCCATCCGGTGACCACACTGGACCGAAGTCGCTGCCACTCGCGCACGGAGCTGCGTCGGCCGGCGGGCAACCCGTGAGCTGGACCTGTGCCGAGCCATCAGCGGCCATGACCCAGATACCCTCGTTGTCGCCAACGCCGCTCGCGTAGGCGATGAACTTCCCGTCTGGACTCCAGCTGGGCAGCTGGTCTTTCGGGTCCGAGCCCGTGGTGAGCGCGTGCTGATTACCGCCATCCGCGTCCATGAGCCAGATCTGCTCGTTCACCGGCTTGTCGGCGACATAGTCATCCTGGTGGACGAAGACGATGTGCTTGCCGTCCGGCGACCACGCGGGGTAGTCGTTCGCACAGCCCTCCGCTTTGCCCTTGCAGCTCGTGAGCGCGACGAGATCCTCACCCGTGGCGGAATCAACCACGTAGACATCGGTGTTCGCGTCGGCACCGACGGTGCCGGCGAACACAATCTTCTTGCCGTTCGGTGAGAAGTCCGGGAACAGCACTCGGCCGTTCAGGTGGGTGACCTGCGTCGGCTCCGTCCCGTCGGCCTGCATCGTCCAGATCTCGAAATTTCCGCTCGCGTCACCGCAGTACGCGATCCGCTTGCCATCTGCCGAGTATGCGGCGCAAAGACTGTTGCCGGCGCCCGTGGAGAGCTGCTTCGATTCCGTGCCGTCCGGCAGGACGGAGAAGATATTGAAGTTGCCGGCGCTCGACTTGACCCCGTAGGCGATTCGCCCGTTCGTGACGCCCTGCACCGTCGGTGTCAGCGTTGGCGCCGCGGACGGGGCGAGGGATGGTTCCGCCGTGGGTGCAACGGTGGCGACCGCGACGACCGAGCTGGCCGGGGTCCCGGTCGAGGTGGCGGTCGGAGCTGCTGCGCCGCCGCATGCAGCAAGGACAAGCGCGGCGGCTGCGAACGCGCCGCCGGCTGACCGGCAGGTATGTGGAGCCATGGGGACGACATCCTTCGTTGGCGGGCAGGCCCGAACGACATGTCTTGTCTGCTTGGCCTTCGACCAAATGACGCCGGCCGCCACCCCAGCCGATCTAATTCCACTCGAAATTGCCACGGGAACTCAATTTCGTCGCACGCCGTCTCGCCGACGATGCCAGAACACCATCTCCGGGCGGCACGATTCGAGGCGGCCTTCGAGCTGCATCATCGACGCGTGCTTGCGTTCGCGATCCGACGAACGCGATCGCTGGTGGATGCAGAGGATGCCGTCGCGGAGACGTTCGCCGTGGCGTGGCGCCGAATCGACCAGCTGCCCGCGGGGGACGGCGAGCTTCCATGGCTCCTCGGAACCGCGCGTCGGATCCTTGCCAACCAACACCGCGGGGCGCGTCGCCTCGGGGCCCTCCTCGATCGACTGTGGGCGCAGCCCCAGGCTCAGCGATCCGTCGCTCCCGCCCCGGATTCACCGGCGATCGATGCGCTTGCTCGCCTCCGACCCGACGACCAGGAGCTTCTCCGAATGATCGCCTGGGACGACCTGTCCCACGCCGAGGCCGCAACCGTGCTCGGGATCTCCGTCAATGCCGTGGCGATCCGCCTTCATCGGGCCCGCGGGCGATTCACGGAACAGTTGGTGAAAGATTCGGACCCAAGCCGGACATCTGCTCTCGTGAAGGGCAGCACCGCACGGGAACGCAACGCATGAATCAGCATCGAGACATGGATCCACTCGACGCGCTTCGCGCCGCCAACCCGGTCCCGCACGACCAGCTGCCCTCGGCGAGCCTCGACCGCCTGCGAGCGAGGGTCTACGAGGACGCAATGTCAACCAATGCAACGGGACAAGCACCGATGTCCGCCCGCAATCGAGCTCGGCTTGGTCTAGGCGCGGTCGCTGCGCTCGCGCTGGTCGTTGTGCTCGGCGCGAATGTCGCCACCTGGCTCACGCCAGGAGGGACGACGGGTCCCGGCAACGCCATGTGCGTGGAGCAGTACAGCCTTGCGAGCCTGGGCAATCGGGCCTTTGCGTTCGATGGCACGGTGACGGCCATCGCGGGCGAGCGGGTCACCTTCTCCGTCGGGACCGCCTTCCGCGGCGTCACGGCGACCTCCGTAACACTCGACGCACCGGGTATGACAGGAACGGCAATCACCTCCGCGGGAGGTCCGAACCTCGTCGTTGGTGTTCGCTACCTGGTCGCCGGCGACTCCACGTTCGCCTGGGCCTGCGGCTTCACCCAGCCATACGACACGCAAGTCGCGTCATCCTGGTCCGCCGCGCTCGGCGGCTGACCAACCTTTCGTCCGTCCAATCCTGGAGGTTCTTTCGTCATGCGCAGATTCATGTTGTCCCTGGCCCTCGTTGCGAGCCTGCTCGTACCCGCCGCGACAAGTGCCGCAACGGAGCGCTGCACGGTCACCATCGCGCCGGAGGTTGGCTCGCCAACCGACGTCTACCGAATCCTCGTCTCGAACGTTCCAGTCGAGCCGGACGTCTCCGTCGAGGTTCGGGTGGACGTGCGCCTGCTCGGCTCGCGAAGCGGGTCGATCTACTTCGCCTTCCTCATTCCCAATATCACGGAGTTCTACATCGATCACAACGTGACCTGGGAGGGTGAGCCGGCTCCGGACCCACTGGCACCGGGTCGGTACCAGGTCCTGGTTTCGACGCCGCACATCAAGGGCGGCTGTCGCGCCGTCGGCGGTTTCGTCGTCGAGGGCTGATCGACCGGAAAACGGGGCCGCGGCGAGAGCCCGGCCCCGCTTTCCCGTGCCGACTCAGTCGAAGTCGGGTGGGACCATGCGGGCGGTCGTGAGCGCGATGCTCGAGAGGCAGTCGATGGAGGGGTCGAGCTCGAGCGCGAGCTCGGCGCGACCGTGCGGCGAGTCGAGGCGGAACGTGGCCTTCGTCTCGCCGTCCCCGGCGATCGACGAGCCGAGGCTGACGGGCCCGAATCTCGCTTCCGTGGCGCGCATGGCGCGGACGACCGCGCCCAGGTCCACGTCGGAGCCCACCGAGAGCGACGCCGGCCAGTCGATCGAGACCGGCGCTTGCCCGTCCGGCGGCTGGAGGGCCGCCACGATCGTCTGCGCGGTCTCGTGCAGCCTGGCCGGTGGCTCGGGGACCGAGGTGATCGCGAACGTCTGGACCTTCGGCGGAAGCTCGGGCGTGAGCAGGATCTCCACGCGGACCCGACCCGTGTCGCCGCGCATCCACCAGCCGAGGTGGAATGGCGTGGTCGATTCGACGGGCTCGGAGTCGTCATGGCGCAGGGAGCCGTGCCGTAGGCGAATGCGGTCCAGCGTCTCGCGGCGGTGGGCAATCGGGTCGTCGAGCTCCACGTTCATCGCGAACAGCTCGGCTGCCCGGGCGTCGTCCCATTGGACGAGCAGTTCCTCGACGGCAGCCCGAGCCGCCTGCGTCGCGCTATTAGCGCGCGTGCGTCGAATCGGCGCCGCGTCCGCCCGGATGAGGGCGTCGAGCTGCTCGCGTGCGAGCAACGTCGCGGGGCCGTACCGGTGGTTCGTCAGGACGATCACGCCCAGCCGGGACGCGGGATGCCAGCGCATGTTCGATCCGAAGCCGGGGTAGCCGCCGCTGTGGGTCACGATCCTGCCCAGCTCGGCGTGATTCACGATGAACAGGCCGAACCCGTAGCCCTCCGCCACGACCGTTGGCATGGCGTCGGGTGCGGAGCCGCTGACGACGAAGCTGGACGAGACGTTTGGCTGCTGCATCTCGCGGCGGGACGCGCGGCGGAGGGGATGCGCGCCCTCCGGGTCGTCGCGCGCCGGGAAAGCATCGATGAACCCGCCGACCCAGGTGGACAGGTCCTCGATCGTGGTGAAGATGCCCCCCATTGACGCCAGCGCCCCGTAGCCATCCATCGGCTCGTCGAGGTAGGCGCCGTCACGCCACAGGTAGCCCTTCGCCTTCTGGGCCTCGTCGACCTCCGCCTCCAGGTAGCCGGTGGAGTCCATGCCAAGGGGACGGAGCAGCCGCTCGCGGACCACGTCGCGATACTCGCGAGCGGCGACGTTGGTGATCAGCCGCCCGAGGATGCCGTAGCCGGTGTTCGAGTATTCGAAGTGCGTGCCCGGCGCCCAGGCAAATGACAGCCCGCCCGAGAGGAGGCGGGTGAACTCGTCGAGGTCGAGGCCCTGCTGCCGATCGCCCCACGGATCATCGGTCGGGAGCCCGGCCGTCATCGTCAGCAGGTGGCGGATCGTGATCGGCGGCGAGTCCGAGGTTGGCAGCTTGACACGACGCATCTCCGGCACGTAGTCCGCGATCGGCTCATCGAGGCGAAGCAGGCCCTCGTCGCGCAGGGAGAGGACCGTCGCGGCCGTGAAGCTCTTGGTCATCGAGGCGATCCGGAACACGGACTGCGCGGTCGGGGCCGCAGTCTCGCCGACCCGGAGGGTGCCCAGACCCCGCGAATGGACCAGGTCGTTCCCGAGGACCACGCCGTACGCGATGCCGGGCACGTTCCAGCCCTCGAACAGGCGGTCGGCGATGTCATCGATCGCGTGCAGGGCAGCCTCGAGCGCAGACGGCGCGCCGGCGATGGTCATTCGGGCAGGGTCGCGAGGCGGCTGGCGCGAATCAAGCAAATATGTGACCCGCCGGGAATCAAGAAGCCGCCGGTAGCCCGGCGGCTTCGAGCGCGCGTGAAGGGTCGGTGGGTCAGTGGGCGCAGGAGCGAGCGGTACCCGAGTCGTCCGCCGTCCGGAAGCTCGAGCCGCAGCCGCAGGCCGTGACCGCATTCGGATTGTTGACCGTGAACCCGGCGCCCATGAGGGTGTCGACGTAGTCGATCTCCGAGCCCTTGAGCAGGGGGATGCTGTTGCCGTCGACGTATACCTTGGTGCCGTTGACGTCGAGGATGTTGTCCTCGGGGGTCGGCTGGTCTTCGAGCATCATCCCGTAGCGGAAGCCGGAGCACCCGCCGGAGTACACGTAGACGCGCAGCCCGATGTTCGGGTTGGTCTCTTCCTTCGTGAGCTCGCGCAGCTTGGTGGCCGCGGCGTCGCTCAGGCGGAGGACCGTCGTGTCCATCGGGACCGTGGTCTCCGTCGTCGGCTGCTGTTCGATCATCGAGTCGGTCCCCTTCGAGGCGCGCGGATTGGTCCAGCGGTTGCGTGCTGCCGCAATCGTACGCAGCGCAACCGATTTCGACAACACCCCCGTTCGTCCGGGCCTATGCGAGGCGACATCACGCGGGCTGGGCTAAGGTTGCGGTGCCGCCCAACACCACGAACCCGGAGGCCATTGGCCACGTCCGAGTCGACTCGAGCACGCCGCTTCGCCCTGCCGGACCTTGCTGACGAGCGCACCGGTGCGTCGATCGAGGCCTTCCTCGACGGCCCGCAGGTGCGACGCGGGCGGCCGATCACGAAGGCTGCTGCCGAGTCCTCGCTCGATCCTGACGAGACCACCGGCGACGGAGCGGTGATGGTGGCACCGGACCCCGTCCTGCTCCGCGTCCCAGGCCAGGCTCGGCAGTCCGCCGACCTTCGTACCCTCCCCGGTCGCCTCGAATGGAACGCCGCCGTCGCTCGCGAGAGCGTCCGCGCGGCGCGCTACGGCCGGCCGGCCGCCGTGGCGATCATCGAGCTCAAGCCTGACAGGCCGGGTGCCGAGGTGGACCCGTGGCTGCGCACGATCGCCGGCCCGATCGCCCGCGCGCTGCGCCAGGACTCCCGCGCGACGGACCTTGTCGCGCGCGTCGCGAGCACCCGCTTCCAGATGCTCCTCCCCGAGACCGACGAGGCCGGCGCTTCCCGGCTCGCCGAGCGCGTCGCCGCCAGCTGCCGGAGCTTCATCCAGGGCGTCGGGGCTCCCGTGGCGGTCCGCGTGTGCGTGGCCGGCACGGGCATCGACAACTCGCTTCACGAGGCGCTCGACGACGCGCTCCGCGCCATCGAGGCCGCCTGACTCCTTTCGCGCACGGAATATTCTTCAGGTGACATCACCGTCACCGAGGCGAGATGCGCGAGGCGACGGCGGTCACGCGTCACTGACCAGACCGTCACGCGCTTAAGCCAACCGCCGTCGTAGCTCGTCGGTCGGTCCGGTCGGCTGTCGTGTGGGGAGATATGCACATGCGTCCCGCAACGATCATCGCGGTCCTGGTGCTTGCCGCATGCAACCCGAATACGGACTCCCCTGACCCACCGAATCCGCCGGTAGTCGCGGAC
>JANLSG010000176.1:0-2482 GCA_031362295.1 Chloroflexota bacterium | reverse complement strand
CTCCGCGAGCGTCGCATCGTGGGCGTGAATGCCTACGTGGACACGCGCGAGGTCACGACGGTCCCGGTCCTGCAAGTGCCCGCGGGCTCGCTGGAGAACCACATGGCAAGGCTCGAGCGGACGCGTCGCGAGCGCGACGCCGGCGAGGTGGAAGCGGCGCTCCGTGGACTGCGCGAGGCGGCCGCGCGACCGGGCTCGTCGGACTCCAACCTGATGCCGCATTTCATCCGCTGCGCGGCGGCGTACGCGACGCTCGGCGAGATGTGCAACGTCCTGCGGGGCGTGTTCGGCGAATACCGCGAGCCCGCCGGGGTCTGAGGGAGAGCCATGTACCTGAACGCATTGGAATTCCTGGAGGAGGAGCGGGAGGCGTTGCGCCCCTTCGAGGCGCTGGACGCGCTCACCGACGAGCAGCTCGATCGGCCGATCTCCGACGCCCACGACTGGTCAGGTCGCGACCTGATCGGGCACGTCGTCGGCTGGATCGAGAACGGGATCCAGGTCGCGAAGGAGCTCGCGGTCAACGAGTCGAGCCCCACCAAGGAGCACATGGACCGCGAGTGGGACGAGGGCATGGGCGACACGATCAACGAGCGCATCACCGCCGAGTGGCGCGCCCTGCCCATGGACGAGGTCCGCCGCCGCTTCCGCGAGTGGCCCGGCGAGCTCCGGGGCTACCTCACGGTCGTGCCCGAGTCGCGCTGGGTAAAGCACGCGGACAACCTGCAGTTCTTCCTCGACGAGACGATCGAGCACTACGCCGAGCACGCGGCCGATCTCGAGGCAATCCTCGAGGGCGCCTCGTGATCAACCCGCTGGCTCCTTCGGTGGGCATGCCGCCGCCTCCTCAGTCGTGAGCCAGTCGCTTTCGCAGCTCGTTCGGGACATCACCGCAGAGCTGCCCGACGTGACGACTTCCTCTGCTCCTGGTGCCCCGGGCGCGGGCCCCGCGGTTGCGGCTACGACGTTCTCTCGAGGCGGCGCGGCGTACGCCGTGCTCAGCGCGAGTGGAATCGAGATTCGCCTGGAGCCGGCGATAGCCACCGCCGCCTCGCGAACGCCGGATACAGCCCCCTCGCCACGCGGCAGGGAGTGGGTGCGCTTCAGCCCCCGCGAGCTGGACGCGCACGCGGTCGACCGTCTGCGAGCCTGGGTGGAGCTGGCCCACCGCCTCGCCACCGGCTGACTGCCCCGGCATTCGCCGGACCGGTCGGCGCACACGCACACGCCCTGCGACCTCGCACGGGCCCGACGAGCGCGCATTCCGATTGGCAGGGCGTCACGCGACACGCGTCTGCCCGCGTTTCACGCAAATCCTCGGGGTTCCCGTCAGATCGTCACTGGATGACGGTTAGTCGAGATTTGTCATCGCTGGTCGGCCAGCTCACGCTCGCGCCGACGGTCCTAGGCGGGTGGCTCCGCACAGTCAGGAGGTCCGGCCTCGCCGAATTGTCACTGGGTGCCGATTTGACGGCCAATGGGGGGGGTTCAGCCCGGTAAGCGGCGCCACATGCCGATCTGACAACGAGCGACGGCCGCTGTGCGCATAGTCGGCGCTCGGTGCCGATTCGGCACTCGCGGACGCCGCTGGCTGGCTGAACCGTGAGCTCGCGCGCGGCGGCCGGGAATCGAAGAGCCCGCCCCGGGCAGGGTGGGCTCGACGACGTTGGAGGAGCGACGGAGCTAGGCGGCGTCGCTCGCGCTGGCGGGGGCCGCGATGGCGGCGTCGGTCGTCGCGGCCGCGGCGGCTGCGTCAACCTTGGGATAGTCGGCGAGCCCGAACTGGACCTCGAGCTGCTCGGCGGGCCGGAACCCGACGACGCCCATCGGCTGCTTGCCCGGCGCGAAGAAGGCGATGGTCGGGATGCTCATGATGTTGAAGGCGCGCGAGAGGCCCGGATTGGCGTCCACGTCGACCTTGACGATGTCGATCGCGCCCTCGTACTTGGCGGCGAGCTTCTCCATCTCGGGGGCGACGAGCTTGCATGGCCCACACCAGGCGGCCCAGAAGTCCACGACCACGGGCTTGTCGTTCTGGAGCACCTCCGCCTCGAAGGTTGCGTCGGTCGCGGTCTTGATCGCCATCGAAATGGATCCTTTCTCCCGCCTCAGCGGGCGATCGATTGAAGAAGCTGATAGGCCTCGAGGACGCGCGGGTCCGCGAGGCGGTAGAAAACGGTGCTGCCCTCGCGCCGCGTGGTCACGAGACCGGCGGAGCGGAGCACGGCGAGGTGCTGGCTCATGTTCGGGACCTGGCACGCGACGCGACCGGCCAGGTCGCTGACCGAGAGCTCTCCCGCGGAGAGCGACTCGAGCACGCACAGGCGCTTGGGATCGGCGAGGGCGCGACCGACCACGGCCGTCCGCTCGAAATACTTATCGCGGGCGGCGTACACGGGGGGCGTCGTGAACACGATTTACAAAGCCGGAATCAAGTCACAAAATGCGCAATCTCGCAAGTCGCCGGACGAAGATAACGGGG
>JANLSG010000111.1:0-4254 GCA_031362295.1 Chloroflexota bacterium | reverse complement strand
GGGGGGGGGGGCCGCCGGCGGGCGGGGCCGGGGGCCCCCCCCCCCGGCCCACCCCCCCCCGCCCTGGCACCCCCTCCCGGCCCCCCCCCCCCCCCCCCCCCCGACCGCGAGTCGCAATCTCGACGTGCTGATCGACACCCTTTCGCTGCCTCCTTCGACGCGTGACCGGTTCAAGACGTCCCTCGAGCCGCTGCGTCGCTTTCCACGCCTTGGCGCCACGCTTGACGGCAGGTGGGCCGGCTTCCGGTTCCTCCTCGGACCCTGGCGTTGGATGCTCGTCGTCTATCGCTACGACGAGACGAGTGATCGGATGGCGATCGTCACGATCCGCGATGCGCGCTCGGCGCGCTCGCCTCGCCCATGACGGGCCGATTCGACTGAAGCCGTCGATGTTGGAACCAAGTGACCGCCGAGGTCACACATCTCCTTTGACGTCCGCGACCGCACTTGAGGGAGATCTGCCCAGTGGGAACATCGTCGATGAGACGCTATTCGCATCGAACGCTGGTCTTGGGCCTTGCGCTCGCCTTGTTCGGCGCGAGCGTCGGGATCGCCGGAGCGTCCATTCCACAGTCCGGCGTCTACACGGGTTGCTACAACAAGAACACCGGGGCGCTGCGGGTTATCGATTCCGCCGTGGCTGGCCAGAAGTGCGCGTCGAATGAGCGGCAGATCACCTGGGGCCAGACCGGTCCCGCGGGCGCCGACGGAGCCGATGGAGCCGATGGCACGAATGCGATGTCCAAATCGTTCTGGTCTGGACCCGACTTCGTGATCGTCCCTTTCGGCCTTGCCGGTGGGGCAATTGGACAGGTAGCGGCGACGGGTCCGATCCCAGCTGGATGGTGGGCGGTCACGGGCGACCTCCGGATCGAAGTCGGCGGCGCGGTGAGAGTCTGGTGTTCACTGGTGTCGTCAGCTCCCGGCCAGACACGCGGGGGCCTCGGCTTGGTGGAGCTGTACACGGGGGACTTTGACGTGTCGGGGGTGACCGTCCCGATCCGACTCCTGGTGGACGCAACGGCTGCCGACGGCGACAGCATCGGCAACATTCAATGCCTCGTCTCCCCAGCAGTCTTTCCCGGGACGCTGGAACTTCGTGCCGATCTGCTGATCATCCCAAGCGAGCAAGGGCAAGTAGGGGTGGCTCCCTAACCAGCACGGCGCGGCCAGGCGGGGAGGCGCTACTGTCGTCGCATGAAGATCGATCGCGACGATCCCGCGTATCCAGGTCAGGCCGACTACAACCCCGTGTTCCTGCGGATCTACGACCGGCTGGTCCTCGGGCTGTTCGCGCGGTTCGTGTGGCGCATGTCCACGCCCGACCACGTCCGGGTATACCGCGAGCACATCCGCCCGAACCACCTCGACGTGGGACCCGGCACGGGCTACTTCCTTGATCGAGCGGGGCTCGCCGACGGCAGCCGGGTCACGATCCTGGACCCGAACGCGAACGTCCTCGCCCACGTCACCCGTCGGCTCAGCCGGCTCGACGTCACCGCGGTCCAGGCGGATGTCCTGAAGCCGCTCCCAACGCCCGGGCCGTTCGAGTCCGCCGCGCTCAGCGGCGTGCTCCACTGCCTGCCCGGCCCCATGGACAGCAAGGCGGCGGCGATCGAGCACATCGCTCGCGTGCTGGCGCCCGGCGGCGTGCTGTTCGGTCACACCATCCTCGGTCCCTCCGCGGGGCACAACCGCCTCGGCCGCGCGTTCCTGCGCGGGCTCAACCGTCGCGGGACGTTCGGCAACACAGACGACACAGAGGCCGGGCTGCGCGAGATCCTGCGGCGCTCATTTCGCGACGTCCGGGTCACGACCGTTGGCGTGACTGCGACATTCGTGGCAAGGGAGCCATCGCAGGCGGCATCTGCGGAGTAGGGGAGGCGTGACGTTGCCGGCCGATCTCGTCATCACCGGATGCACCGTCCTCGTCCATGACGATCAGGAGGGCATCGGATTCCTGGAGAGCGCGACGATCGTCGTCCGCGACGGCGTCATCGAGTCCGTCACCCCCGGCCCGGCGGCTGCGGACGCGGTCCTTGCCGGAGCAGGGGAGCACATCGACGCCCGCGGGCAGGTGGCGATGCCGGGCCTCATCAACTGCCACACCCACGCACCCATGGTCACCCTGCGCGGCGTCGCCGAGGACGTGCTGACCGACGAGTGGTTCAACGACTACGTCTGGCCCATCGAGTCCAACCTCACCGCCAAGGACGTGGAGCTGGGCGCCCGGCTCGCGTGCGCCGAGATGATCCGTGGCGGCGTCACGACCTTTGCCGACCACTACTTCTCGATGGAGGTGGTTGCCGCCGTCGTGGCGGAAACGGGCATCCGGGCGCAGCTCGGCGAGGCCTTCTTCTCCTCCCAGGGTCCCGACGGCCGCGAGAAGTCGCTGAGGTTCGCGCTCGACCATCGCGGGACCGCCGACGGCCGGATCACCACGGCCCTCGCGCCGCACGCGCCGTACACCGTCGACGACGCCGACCTCGCCGCCACGGCCGAGCTCGCGCGCACGCACAACCTCCCGATCCACATCCACGCCTCGGAGAACCGCGACCAGGCCGAGATGAGCCTCGCGCGTCACGGCGTCACGCCGATCGAGGTCCTCCAACGGACGGGCATCCTCGACACGGACGTCCTCATCGCGCACGGCACGGGCATCCTCGAACGCGACCTGCCCGTTCTCGCGGGCGCTACCGGCCGCGTCGCCGTCGCGACCGCGCCGCGCGGCTACCTCAAGTTCGGCTGGCCCACGACCACGCCCGTCCGCGCCCTCCGAGAGATCGGCATCGACGTCGGACTGGCGACCGATGGCGCCGCCTCGAATAGCTCGCTGGACGTCTGGGACTCGATGGCCCTCACCGCGCTCATCCAGAAGTCGACCACCGGTGACCCCCGCTGGCTGACGTCACGCCAGGCGCTGCACCACGCGACCCTGCAGAGCGCCCGAGCGGTCGGGCTCGGCGATGCGATCGGCAGCCTCGCGCCGGGCCGGCGCGCCGACATCATCCTGGTCGACCTCGCTGGCCCGCACACCCAGCCCGTCCACGACCTCGCCGCTACGCTCGTGCACAGCGTTCGCTCGTCGGACGTGCGCACGACCATCGTCGACGGCCACGTCCTCATGCGCGACCGCGAGCTGCTGACGATCGACGTGCCAGCCGTCGTCAAGGCGATGGGGAACCGAATGCCGGCTCTCCTCGACCGCAGTCACGGGAAGCGGATCCAGGACTACACGACCTAGGTCTGGAGAGGGCGGGATTGGTCCCCATGATGTCGCTTCGGTCCGCGCTCGCCACATTCGCCGCGCTGGCACTCGCGGTCGCGCTCGTCGCGTGCGGGCCGGTCGGCCCCTCCAGCGGCAACGCAACGAAGGCGCCATTGCCGGCGCCTGGTTCGAGTCAGGCTGGGTCGAATGTCGGGGAAGTCCACGGAACATTGAATGCCGAATACGAGCAGACCCTGAAGGGCCCCGACTCCACCCAGGAAGGATCCTGGTCGTACGAGATTGCCATCCGGCTTGCGTGGTCGCCGGGCGCGAACGGCGGAACGGGCGCCTGGGTCGACGACGGTTCGACGTACAGCCTGACCGGCACGACCATGCGCACGCAGCACGTCGCGGTCGGCAGCGGAAGCTGCGACGTGGTCTCGGAATGGGGCGAGAAGGGCAGCGGCGCGTTCGGGGGCGACAGCCAGCTCATCACCACGGGCGCAGACGGCAACGCGCGGCTCCAGATCGGCGGGAGCCTTGCCTACGTCACGAAGGGCACATTCGACACGTGCGGCACGGTGACCACGGATGAGACCGCGACCACGCGGGCGTTCCTGCCCGACTGGTGCGAGAGCGAGGAACCTCTCGTCGTGGGACCACAGCCTCCCGTCAATGTCGGGCGGTACTTCGAATGGAACTGCGAACAATCGACGCAGGACTCGACGTATCGGATCGTCGGCAAGGTCTGGCTGGTCTGCGCGCCGCAGGTGAGCTGTCCCACCTGGGAGGCTGCCAACACCCCACCCGCCAACTGAGCACCCGTCGCGGTGGCGGAGGCGCGTCGCGCGACGGGCCCTCGGGTATCCGGTGGCTACCTGGCGACGACCTCGAATGAGGTGGTGCCGCTGTCAAATGGTCCAGCCCCTGGGAAGCAGCTCTCCTCAACGACGGCGCTCCATCCGTCGCATTGGATGTCGCTCATGATCCAGAACGTTCTGACCGTGTGCAGTCCCACACGCAGCGGCCGGATCGCTCCGAGCGTC
>JANLSG010000099.1:0-3531 GCA_031362295.1 Chloroflexota bacterium | reverse complement strand
GCAGCGGTCCACGACGACCACGAGCGCGATGCTCGGCGTGTTCCAGGACGACGCCCGCACCCGGTCGGAGTTCCTGCAGCTGTTGAAGGGGCGGTAGACGCCGACTCGCCAGCTACCGTCGGAATGCCGTGACTGCCGCGTCCCAGGCATCGTTGGCGAAACGCTCGGCCATGATGATCATGTCGTCAGGGCCGCCCGTCACGAACGTCGCCACGAGAAAGATGGCGATGAGGGGACCCACGACCATCCAGAACTCTCCGTGTCCGCCGATCTTCATGTGGGGTTCCTCCGCTATTTCTTGGCGAGCGGCGCCTGGAAGCCGCCTGCGCTACGAATCGTAATGCCCGGCGTCGTCGTGCTGAGCTCCACCTCGCGCCACGCGCCGTCACGCGTCGAATTGGTCGACGTGTAGGCCAGAATATACCGGCGTCGCAGGTCATCCACGACCCGTCGAAACTCTCCTTCGAGCGCCGTCGCTTCGACCGGGAACGAGGCCGCGCCGCCCGAAACGGCCGTGATCTTCTCGAGCGCGTCACGGTCGACGTTGGTGCCGAGGCCGATGGCGTAGACCGTCGTGTTGCTCTCGTGGAGCACGTCGAGCACATCCGCCAGCGTGTGCTGGCTGCCAGGTGCCGTGCCCGGATTGTTCTCGTCACGCCCGTCCGACAGCAGCACGATGGCCCGGCGGCCGTCGCGTTTGCCGAGCATCGCGATCGTGGCATGCAGCGCGTCGAAGAGCGCGGTGCCGCCGGTGGCCTGCAGTCGGTCGATCGCGTCGAGAGTCGTCTGTCGGCGATCCGAGAACTCGTGCTCGACGACGACGGTGTCCGAGAAGCGCACGAGCGACAGCGGATCGGTCGGACGCAGCGCCGTGACGAAGGACCTGGCCGCCGCCTGCGCCGTCGCCATCGCGCGCCGCATGCTGCCGCTCGTGTCTAGCACCATCGCCACTGAGATTGGGGCCAGGGCCTCCTCGAACGAGTCGACCGTCTGCGGCACGCCGTCCTCGAGCACCACGAGGTCGGTGGCCGACAGGCTCGGCTCGCCCCCGCCAACGGCGACGGCGCTGAACTCAATCGTCGGCCGTACCGGCGGCGGTTTAGGGGCGAAATAACCGTCGCGCGTGCGGATCTTGAAGTCGGGGTTGGTGGTCGAGAGCGAGATCTTTCGGAACGCGCCATCTGCGTCTTGATTCTTTGGGGTGTAGCTGATGAGGTAGCGGCGGAAGGCGTCGGCGGCGACGGTGGCGTGTACGTTTGGCAGTTGTTCCTCGCGAATCGGGAAGAAGGCCCGACCGCCCATCTGGGTGGCGATCTTTCGGAGCAGTAATTCGCCCTTCAGCGAGATGCCGGCCACGCCGCCGATGCCCACGACGTAAACCGTGGCTTGCAGCCGTTGCAAGGCGCGAATCGCGACGTCGTAGGTGACCTTGCTCTGCTCATCGTAGCCGTCGGTGATGAGGATGACGACGTGCCGGCCTTCGACCGCGTTGAAGAGGTCGGGTAGCGTCGTCATGGCGTCGAGAATGGCGGTACCCCCCCGCGACTCGATGGTGCCGATAGCCTCCTCGATCGTGGCGGGATCGTCGGTGGGGCCGGTCGTTGACAGCACGTTCGTGCGGAACGGCGCGATGATGACGCGGTCGCCCTTGCGCAGCGACGATGCCAGCCGTCGGGCTGCGGCCCGCACCATGATCATCCGTCGGTTCAGGCTCTGGCTGGCGTCGACGAGCAGCGTAAAGGTTGTTGGCACTTCCTGCAGCTGCACCAGATCGAGCGGCTGTTCCACGCCATCTTCAAGGAGCCTGAAGTCGCCCCTCTCGAGCCATGAGACATAGCGACCGTCTTTGTCGAGCACCGTGGCTTCGACCAGTACCGACGATACGGTCGTCTCCTCGAGGATCTCCAGCGCCGGCAGGCGGACTTCGTCACGGACCGTACCGGCGGAGGTGGCGACGTCGACGCGGATTCGCCGGGCTTCGTACGGGTTCTCGTCCGTCCACTCCACGGCGTACGGCGGGCCGTCGTCGTCGTATCCGATGAGCACGTCGTCGACGAAGAACCACGCCGGCAGCACGCCCCGGTCGGCGTCGGTCGTCACTTGAGCGACAACACGAATCACGCCTGGCACGCCCGTGCGCCCGAGCGGCGACGTTATGCGCACCACGGTGCCGTGCGCCTGCCCGGCCGTCGCCGGCGACGCAAGCGACAGACCCACGACCGCCGCCACGACGACGACTATCGCGGTCACGGTGACGGCGGCGGCAGGGGGGCGCGGCGCCATCTACATCGGTGTCGGAAACGCCATCTGGTCGTCGAGGAAATAGCTGTCGCAGGCGCCCTTCAGCAACTCGTCGGTGAGCAGGCGCGGCATTCCGAGGTAGTCGGCGAGCGACAGGGCATGATCGACGAGGTCGCGCGGATGACACCCCCGCGGCATTATTCCGCGCTTGCGCAGCTGCTGCGTGATGAGCCGGTCGACCATGGCGTCGTCGTACGGCACCTCCCGCAGGCGGCACACGCGCATGAAGATCTGCTTGAAGTCGGCCACGGTCGGATTCTCCGCGAACACCTTGTAGTGAATACGACGCAGGAACGCCTCATCGACGAGATCGGCTGGCTTGATGTTGGTCGCCAGCACGACCAGCACGACGAACGGCATCGGCAGCTTCTGGCCCGATGTGAGCGTGAGATAGTCGGTGCGGCTCTCGAGCGGCGTGATCCAGCGGTTCAGCAGGTCGACGACCGAGACGCGCTGACGTCCGAAATCGTCAATGACGAGCACGCCGCCGTTGGCGGCCAGCTGGATGGGGGAGCGGTAGAAACCGTTCGTGCTGTCGTACGAGAGATCCAGCGAACTCATCACGAGCTCGCCACCGACGGTGACGAGCGGACGGCGGCAGTGCAGCCAGCGGCCGTCGGGCACGTCGCCGCTATCGAGGTCGTTCGAGTGAGCCAGCCGGGGATACGCATCGTGAATGACCGCATCGTAGACGTGTACCAGGTGGCCGTCGTAGTCGATCGCGTGCGGAATCGCAATCTCGCCTTCGAGCAGGTTCTTGACGCCCTGCGCGATGACCGTCTTGCCATTGCCCGGCGGGCCGTAGACAAACAGCGAATGCCCGCCGTTGACCGCCGGGCCGAGCTGGTCGAGCACCCGGTCGCTCAGCACCAGATGCGAGAAGGCCATCTGCACCTGCGCCCGCGTGACGTTGCGGCGGACGGTGCGGTCGAACTCGCGCATGTATTTCTCGTATTGCGCGAAGGGCACCGGCGCTACGCCGACATACCGGCTCTGTTCCAGGAAGAGCATCGCGCGCGTGCGGCCTGCATCGGTCACGCGGAAGGTAAACGAGGGGCCGCCGACGAGCCCGCCGCCCGACACATCGACGAGGTACGTGGAACGTAAATGGTGCAGGATGGGCTCGATGACCGAGTAACGCAGGCCGAGGCGGTCGGCCACCTGCGCGCCGGTGTGCTCGCCGGCCAGATGCAGCGTCTTCAGCAGGATCGGCATGACCGTGTCGAAGGC
>JANLSG010000090.1:0-4368 GCA_031362295.1 Chloroflexota bacterium | reverse complement strand
GCCGCGGCCACGATCCAGGCGCGCCTGGAGACGGGCAAGCCGTACCTCGTCCTCGCAAAGGACCTCGCGCCGGAGCAGTCGCAGACGATCGAACGGGCGGCGCGCGAGGCGCGCATCAGCGGCATCAGCTTCGAATCGGATTCGGTGCGCAGCTACCCGCAGGGCGGCGGCGGGCCCAACAGCACGCTCGCCGCGCACCTCATCGGCTTCGTCAATCGCGAGGGCGACGGGCAGTACGGTGTCGAGCAGTTCTACCAGGACGTGCTCGCCGGTGAGCCAAAGGTGGTCGAGGCGGATCGCGACGCGCAGGGCAAGCCGGTGGCCGAGACCGAGCGGACAGTGGTCGCGGGCGTGCCTGGCGAGGACATCCGGCTCACGATCGACGCGGGCCTCCAGCTCGCCCTCGAGCAGGAGGTCATGGCCGCCTACATCGCCGACGGCGGGCGATCCGTTTCCGCGGTCGTGATGGATCCATTGACGGGCGAGATCTACGCCGAGGCGACGTACCCCTCCTATGACGCGAACGACTACGCCGCGATCGCGACGGAGGACAACTCGCGTTTCCAGGACCCGGTGGTCTCGCAGGTCTACGAGCCGGGATCGGTGTTCAAGATGTTCACCGTCCTGGCCGCTCTCGAGCAGGGCACGACCACGCTGAAGACGGTCTACAACGACACCGGCCGCATGAAGCTCGACGGCGGAACCGCGCGCATCTCCGACTCGGACAACAAGGCGATGGGCAAGATGTCGCTCGAGGACGCGATCGGCTATTCGCGCAACATCGTCGCCGCGAAGGTGGCGTTCGGCCTCGCGCCGACGCGTGCCGGGGCGTCGACCATCCTCCACGAGGCGTGGCTGCGGATGGGCTTTGGCGCGACGACGGGGATCGACGTCTCCGGCGAGGTCCGCGGGCTCGTCAACGACCCGGCGATAACGAAGTGGCGCGAGATCGACCTCGCGAACGGTTCATTTGGGCAGGGAGTCGCGGTCACCCAGATCCAGCTCGCGGCCGCATATGCCGCGCTCGTCAACGGCGGCGTGCTGGTGCGCCCGCACGTCGTCGCAGGCCTTGGCGCGCAGACGATCAGCACCACCAACGGGGCGCCGGTCCTCAATCCAGCGTTGAGCCCGGAGCTCGCGGGCCTCATGGAGCACGTCCTGAAGAACCCGTGGAATATCGCCACGTCACAGGTGCCCGGGTTCTGGATCGGCGGCAAGACCGGCACGGCCCAGGTCTGGGATGCGGAGGGCAAGCGCTGGCGCGCCAATACCTACAACTTCTCGTGCGTCGGGTTCATCGGCCGTCAGGAGGGCCACCCGGACCTGATCATCGCGGTGCGTATCGCCGAGGCCCGGCCGCTCCGCAATCCCCTCGGCCAGCTGATCCTCCCGATCAAGGCCGTCGAGCTCTTCCGGCGCGTCGCCACCGATGCGGTGACCACCCCGGGCCTGCTCGCACCGCTCGACACGACGGGCACGACGACGGCGCCGTCGGACCGGTGAGCGTCGCGATGGTCCATGGTGGAGGCGGAGCCTGTGCCACACTTCGGCCCGTGACCGTCGAGGGGCCGCAGCCGCCGCGCGCCGGTGCCCAACCCTCCGAAACCGACGCTCCCGCCTTCACCGCCGACGATCTTCGGCGCCTCACGGGCGGCCGCCTCCTGCGGACGAGCCTGCGCCCGATCCGTGGGGCCGCCGTGGATTCGCGCCTCGTTGGCGAGGGCCAGCTGTTCGTCGCCCTGCCCGGCGAGCGAACGGACGGCCATCGCTTCCTTGCGGAGGCCGCCATCGCCGGTGCCGGGGCCCTCGTTGTCTCTCGCCCCGTGCCGGAGGCGGTCCTGGACGCGCTGGGCGACGTGACGGTCCTCGCGGTGCCCGATTGCGTCGTCGCCCTCGGCGCCCTGGCGGCAGGCTGGCGCGTGCGGTTCGATCCGCTGGTCGTAGGGGTCACCGGCAGCATCGCCAAGACCTCGACCAAGGAAGCGATCGCGGCGGTCCTCGCGACCACGTTCCGCACGCTCCGCAGCGAGGGCAACCAGAACAACGAGATCGGGCTCCCGCTGACGCTGCTGCGACTCGGCCGGGATCACCGCGCGGCGGTGCTGGAGATGGGCATGTACGCCGGCGGCGAGATCGCCGACCTGGCGCGCCTCGCACGACCGAAGATCGGCGTCGTGACTACGGTCCACGGCGTCCACCTGAGCCGGCTGGGCACCATCGCCGCGATCGAGCAGGCGAAGGGCGAGCTCGTGGAGGCACTCCCGTCCGACGGCGTCGCCGTGCTGAACCAGGATGACCGACGCGTACGCCGGATGGCCGATCGCACCGCTGCCCGCGTCCTCGGCTACGGGCTCTCCGCCGACGCCGATGTTGGCGCCGAGGACATCGCCTCCGCCGGCCTCGACGGCATGCGCTTCACGCTGCGGCTCCCGGCCGCTCGCGGCGGCCGCCCGACCCGACTCCCGGCGCGGATCCCGGGATTGGGCAAGCTCTCTGTCCACAACGCGCTGGCGGGCGCTGCCGTTGGCCATGCTGCGGGAATCGAGCCCGCGGTGATCGTCCACGCCCTGGCGGGCGGGTGGTCCGCGACGCATCGCGGCCAGGTTGTCCGCCTCGGGCGTATGACCCTCATCGACGACACCTACAACGCCTCGCCGCCATCGGTCACGGCTGCGCTGGACCTTCTCGCCGGACTGCCCGGGCGACGGGTTGCGGTCCTCGGCGAGATGCTGGAGCTGGGCAAGGGATCGGCGACGGGCCATCGCGACGTCGGCACCGCGGCCGCGGCGACGTGTGACCTGCTGGTCGTGGTCGGCGCCGGCGCCGGCGGGATCGCCGCGGGCGCGAAGGCGGCCGGGCTCGACGCGTCGCGCATCCTCGAGGCCCGCGACCGCGAGGCCGCGCTGGACCTCCTCCGCTCACGCCTGCGCGACGGCGACGTGGTCCTCGTGAAGGCCTCGCGCGGCGTCGAGCTGGACCTCCTGGTCGACGCCCTCCGCGCCGAGCTTGCCCGGAACCCGCGCTGATGAGCTACACGAATGTCGAGCTGATCCAGGCCGTCCTGCTGGCGTTCGCGGTCGTGGTCATCCTGATGCCCGCCTACATCCGCTTCCTGCGCTACGTCGGGATGGGCAAGCGGATCCTGGTCGAGGGCCCTGAGTCGCACCAGGTCAAGGAGGGCACGCCCACGATGGGCGGCCTCCTCCTCATCGGCGTCGTCATCGCCCTGTTCTTCTTCCTGAACGACTTCATCCTGCCACCGGGCGGGATCATCGCCCCGCTCGCGACGCTGGTCCTCGTCGGCGGGCTGGGTGCCTTCGACGACTACCTCAACGCCAAGACCGGCGAGGGGATCAGCGCGCGCCAGAAGATGCTCTGGCTGGTCGTCGTCGCGGTGGCCGCCGCGTACCAGATCCAGAGCACGTACGCGATCGACCGGATCGCGGTCCCGTTCATCGGCTTCGTGATGATCGACCCGTGGATCTACATCGCGTTCGCGGCGTTCGCCATCGTCGCGGCGGCGAATGGCGTGAACCTCACCGACGGCCTGGACGGCCTCGCCGGCGGGACGCTTGTCTTCGCGTTCGTCGCGTTCGTGCTCGTGGCCCTGCTCAACGAACCCGTCCAGCCGAACCTGGCGGTCCTGTGCGGCCTGATCGTGGGCGGCCTGCTCGGCTTCCTCTGGTTCAACGTCCACCCCGCACAGGTGTTCATGGGCGATTCGGGTTCGCTCGCCCTCGGCGCCACGCTGGCGGTCACGGCCCTGATCACCAGCCAGATCCTGATCCTGCCCGTGATCGGCCTCGTCTTCGTGATCGAGACCCTGTCGGTCGTCATCCAGGTGGCGTACTTCAAGGCGACGGGCGGCAAGCGCATCTTCCGGATGAGCCCGCTGCACTACCACTACGAGCTCAAGGGCTGGGACGAGGAGAAGATCACGCTCCGGTTCTGGATCGTGGGCATCATCGCCGGGCTGATCGGCGTGACGCTCTTCCTCGCGTCGATCAACAAGCTGTGAGGGTCATGACCGCCGGCCCCGTGATCGACCTTGCAGATCTCACCCCGGGCGCGCTCGCCGCCGGGATCTTCCGCGGCAGGCCGGTCAGCGTGCTCGGCTTCGCGCGCTCCGGGATTGCCCTCGCGCGGTTCCTCGCCGATGCGGGCGCGGAGGTCACGGTGTACGACGCGCGCCCGACGGGGGAGCTCGCCCGCGCGATCGGAGCGCTCGACGGGCGGCCGGTCCGCCTGCTGCTCGGGCCGGACGTGGACCCGGCCGAAGCCCTCGCCGGCGCGGCGCTCGTGACCGCCTCGCCGTCGATCAACCCCGACTACCCGACCACCGAGCCGCGCCTCCGTGCCGCGCTCGTG
>JANLSG010000085.1:0-2009 GCA_031362295.1 Chloroflexota bacterium | reverse complement strand
CCGGCAGGTCCGCGGCAATCTCGGCCGCGGCGGCCTCGAGGCCGGGTGCGACGTGGATCAGGAAGTGCTCGACCTGCGTATCGACCCAGTCCTCGCCGGCGTAGCGCCAGCCACTGGCGGCGTGGACGAAACGCACGGCGTACGCCGCGGTGCGCAAGCCCTCCCCGCCCCGGACCATCCAGGTCACGGTCATTCGGCCCGTCGCGGCGTCGCCGGCGAACGCCAGGTTGGTGAGCTGCAGGACGTACTGCGACACGCGGTTGGCGCCGAACCAGTCGTCCGCCCAACGCGTGTGCTCCAGCGCGAACGTCGGGTTCGAAAGGTCGACCAGGGCGAGATAACCGGCTCGGTCGCCCGCAAGGACGGCCGCGGCCATCGACTCGACGAGGGCATCGATTGCCTTGGCGGAAGCAATCGATGGCGACAGCGATGGCGACGCGGCCGCCTGCGTGGGCGCGGGAACCGATGGGGCCGGCGTTCCCGAGGCGGTCGGCTGACAGCCGACGATCAGGAGCGCGAGGGCGAGAGCGGTCGCGAGCCGCGCGGCCCTCGGCGTCCTCATCGATGGTGATACGCGCGACGGGCTGGTCCTGTTCCGTGCGAGGGGGTCGACCCCGCGGATCACGGGCTCGGCTTGGCGGAGCTCGACCACAGGACGGTGGCGGGCAGGAGCGCGGCATCCCGCGCCACCTCCGACTCGATCTGCGCGTCGCGCGCGGTCTTCTCCGCCTCCAGGCGGCGCAGAGCACGCAGCTTCCGGAAGTAGCGGATGCGGGCGTCGGAATAGCTGCGGAGGGCGATCACGAGCTTCGATGGGACCATGAACGGCCCGAGGTAGCGCTGGACCGTGCCGTCCGCCCCGACCTCCCACTGGCTGCGTGGGGTGATCTCGTAGCCGGCGTCCTTCGCGAGCCTGCCCGCGGACGCCGCGGAGGCGCGAATCGCGTCGTCGATCATCCAGGGCAGGTCGCCGCCGCCTTCGTATAGCGGCCGCTTGTCGCCCTCGCCGATCCAGGCCGCCTCCTGCGGGAACGTCCAGGAGAACGCACCGACGAGGCGCTTGGCGCTCTCCCCCGGAAGCTTCGCGGTGGCCGCCACGAGGTCCGCGCGAAGGCGGTCCACGCCGGACTTGCCCAGCTTCTGTGTCCGGTCCGGCTGGCCGAGGACGACGGCCTCAAGTCGCTGCTCCACGGTTTCGACGACCACGGAGGACGTCGCGCGGAAGACATCGTTGGCGCGGTCGGTCAGCTGCCGGCTCGCGGCCGTGACCTCGGCGCGCGCGTCGATGATCGCGTCCGAGAGGTTGGGTGTGGAAGGCACGGGATCTCGCACTACTCGCCGCCGCCCTCCATCTCGTCCTCATCCTCCATCTCACGCTGGATCGGGAGGTCGGCGCCGCCCTCGTCCTCCGCCGCCTCGAGCTGGACGGACGTGCCCGCCGACGCCGGCGCGGCCGTCGCCTGGCTGGAGTTGCTGCTCATGACCTGGTCTGCGGTGGCATCCGCCGCCCGCTCGAACCGGTCGCCCGGGTCGCTCAACTTGATCCCGCCCGGCGCGTCCGTGCCATCGACCGGGCCGCTGCGCTGCTGGACCACGTGGCTCAGCGCGTGGGCGATGGTCCGCTGGCCGGTCGGCGAGGCCGCGTCGAAATGGCCGCTCCGGAAGACGACATCGCTACCGACCGTGTAGGCATTCGCCCCGACCGCCTCCGCGGACGCGGACGCCTTCGCGTCCGTGTGGACGCGCACGTCGCCGAAGTCCTGCCCGAAGCGCGATTCCATGCTGGACTTCGTCGACTCGTCGAGGGGCGAGCCGCCGCCCCTGCCGACCACGTCATGGACGGGCGACGGTCCCTCCGGCTCCTGTTCCTGCGCCTGCTCGCCAGCGAGCATCTGCAACACGCCCTGGTTGCCGGCGGTGCGTTGCAGGTGGAGCAGGGATGCGGTGTCGTGCATGCCCAGGGGTCGCGAGGCGGCGCCCGCTTCGTTCGACGGAGACGCTGCCTCCGG
>JANLSG010000067.1:0-12597 GCA_031362295.1 Chloroflexota bacterium | reverse complement strand
GTGTCGATGACGCGCGCGGCGAAGGGGGTGAGGCGGGCGACGAGGTCGCCCTGAGCGGCGATTCGCGCTTCCGTGTCGGCGGGATGGGCGGGGCGGCCGGCGGCCGCGGCTCGTGCCGCGAGGCGCTTGCGCTGCGCAGTGGGGTCGCACGTGACGAGCCAGACCTCGTCGCAGAGCGCGGCGAGGCCACCTTCGACGAGCTTGATTGCCTCGATGACGACGGCGGGCGGGCGGCCCGATTGGGCGGCGCGCCGCGCCGAGCCGGGGACCCCTTGAGGCTCGACGTCCGCATCGGCCTCGGCGGCCGCGATCAACGCGAGGATTCGCGGGCGAACCGCGGGGTGGATGATCGTCTCGAGGCGGACGAGCGAAGCTGGATCGGCGAAGACGATGCGACCGAGCGCGGCGCGGTCGAGGGTGCCATCCGATCGAAGGACGTCGGCACCGAACGCGTCGACCACCGCTGCCAGCGCGGTGCTGCCCGGAGGCGTGACCTCGCGGGCGACCTGGTCGGCATCGATGACGACCGCGCCGAGCTCGCCGAGCCAGCCTGCGACCGTCGACTTGCCACAGCCGATCGGGCCGGTGATGCCGATCCGAAGGGGCCGCGATGCACGGGCGGGAGTCACGCGAGGATGCGTCACGGCGCGCGCTCCTCGAGCGAGAGCCAGGCGTCCTCGGCGGAGGCGAGGGCCACGTTCACGTCGGCAAGCTCGCTGGTCACACGACGAAGCTCGATGAAGTTCGATTGCACGGCGGGCCGGGAGAGCTCCAGCTCGAGGTGGTTCTTGCGCAGGTTGAGCCGGGTGAGCTCCGAATCGGCAAGCTCGCGCTGGCGGCGATAGGCATCCTTCGAGAGCTTTGGGCCGCGTGCGGGACGGCTGGCGCGTGCGGGGGCGGCCGATGAACCCGAACTGGGCGAGCTCGGGCCGGCGCCGTTCTGGCCCGCGCGGCCGACCGAACCACGCGAACCGGCGGGACCGGCAGCGCCCGCAGCCGAACCCCCGGCGCCCGCAGCCGAACCCCCGGCGACGGCGATTGGCGCGGAGCCGGTCTCGCGCGCCCGCCGCCCGCCGGCGCCACCGTGGAGCCGCTTCGCCTCCTGCTCCAGCGCGGTGGCGACCGTCCAGCCGGCGGAAACCGCGGCGCGCCAGGCGCGATAGCCGCCGTCGAACGGCGCGACGGCACCGTCGTCGACCACCCACAGCCGCTCGCACACGGTGTCGAGGAAGCGCCGGTCGTGCGAGACGACGAGCATCGTCGCCGGCGTCTCCAACAGGAACGACTCGATCGCCTCGCGGGCGACCACGTCCAGGTGGTTGGTCGGCTCGTCGAGGAGGTACACGTTGGAGGGCATGACCCCGAGCAACGCGAGCTCCAGCCGCGAGCGCTCGCCCCCGGACAGGAGCCGCACCTCCTTCAGCACGTCGTCGCCGCGGAACAGGAACCGCGCGAGATAGCCGCGCGCCTCGCCGGGGGTGACGGGTACGGACTCCAGCAAGGCATCCAGCACGGTCGCCCCCGGAATCCCGGCAGCGCGGAGCTGTGCCAGGTACCCGAGCTGCACCCCCGTCCCGAAGGAGATCGCTCCGTCGAGCGGTGGCAGGTCACCCGCAATGGTCCGGAGGAGCGTCGTCTTCCCTGCCCCGTTCGGCCCAACGATCCCGATCCTGTCCCCGCGCCGCGCCGCGAGGAACGGCGCCCGCGCCACGCGCTTGTCCGGCAGGTACCCGACGACCAGCTCTTCGGCGCGAACCACGATCTCGCCGGAGCGAACAGGCCCGCCGCCAACCAGCCCCGTGCCGGGCAGCCGGAGCTTGCGCGAGGCCTTCGGCGCGTCCTGTTTCGCGGCCAGGAGGCGCTCGAGCCGAGCCTCGTGCTCGTGCATCTTCGCCATCTTGCGGTGGCTTCGGTACGTCTGGACCAGCTCCCGCTCGCGCGCGATCTGCTGGTCCTGGGTATCGGCCGATTTCACCGCGAACAGATCGCGCTCCTCGCGCTGGCGGTGATAGGACGTGTAGTCGCCGCGGAAGACCGTGAGCTGTCGATCCCGGAGCTCCCAGATGCGATTCACGGTCGCGTCGAGGAACGCACGGTCGTGCGAGGCGACGAGGAGGGATCCATGTCTGCGGCGGAGGTGATCCTCGAGCCACTCCAGCGCGCCAAGGTCCAGGTGGTTGGTGGGCTCGTCGAGGAGGAGCAGGTCCGGCGCCGCGATCACGAGCCGCGCCAACGTTGCCCGTGTCTGCTCGCCACCGGACAGCGACGCGGGCGGCCGATCCATGTCGGCGACGCTGAAGCCGAGCCCGCCGAGCGCCTCGTCGACGCGCTGGTCCAGCGTGTAGCCGCCGAGGCCCTCGAACCGATGCTGGAGCGCCTCGTACGCCGGCTCGGTTGCCCGATGGGCGCGCTCGAGCGCCTCCAACTCGACCGCCATCGCCTCGAGGTGCGACGCGCCGTGGCGAACGGCCGATCGGATGTCCGGCGCCGTCATGAACTTCTCGTCGAGGTGCGCCTCCTGCGAGAGCATGCCGATCGACATCTCGCGCTTGCGCGACACGCGCCCCTCGTCGGGCTCGTCGATGCCCGCCGCGATGCGCATGAGCGTTGTCTTCCCCGCGCCGTTCGGTCCCACAAGGCCGACACGATCGCCGAGCGCGATCGCGGCATCGATCCGGTCGAGGATCACGAACGTGCCAACCTCGCGATGGACGCCCTCGAGACGCAGGACCGACATCAGGCGCCCCCGGCCGAGTCCGGGCGCGAGTCGGCGCGAGCCTCAGGACTCGTACCCGACACGGCCCGTGCCGCCGCCCGCCTGGTTGCCGCCGCGCGCTTCGTCTGCTCGGCTCGAGGGGCGCGCCCGCTCGATGTCCCGGAGACCCGCGGCTCCATCCCCCGCAGGATCGCGGCCGCGCCCGCCTTCTCCCCTGCCGGGAGGCGCTGGCACCACGAGCAGAAGTGCGTCGAGCGCGCACCGATGACGATCCGGCGCACGGGCCGGCCGCAGCGGAAGCACGGCTCCCCCGCGCGCTGGTAAATGCGCAGCTCGTCCTGCATGGAGCCGTCGCCCTCGGGCGCGGTGTAGTCGTCGACGGACGAGCCACGCCGTTCCACCGCCTCCGCGAGGATGCGGCGAATCTCGCGGTAGAGTCGGCCCTCGTCGGCCGGGCGAAGGGACGAGGCGGATCGAAGGGGATGCAGCCGCGCTGCCCACAGCGCCTCGTCGGCATAGATGTTGCCGACGCCCGCGAGGAACCCCTGGTCCAGCAGCAGCGGCTTCAATCTGCCCTTGCGCCGGCGCAGGCCCTCGCGGAAGCGGCGCACCGTGAACGCCGCCTCGAGCGGCTCCGGCCCGAAGCCCTTGAACCCCTTCGGTCCGCCGAGCTCGCCCTCGAGGTCCCCTGCCGGCCCGCTCCGCCGCGCGACACCCACACGCCCGAACTTGCGGATATCCCGGAACCACAGCTCACGCCCGTCCTCGAACGGCAGCACGAGCCGGATGTACGGATCCTCCATGACGCCCGCGCGCACGACGAAGAGCTGCCCGGTCATCTTGAGGTGGATCGTGATCGCGGAACCGTCATCGAGATCGAGCACGACGAGCTTCGCGCGACGCGACGTCCCGACGATCGAGCGACCCACCACGGCCGCCGCGAACGCGTCGGGATCGCCGGAGCGCAGCGTCTTCAGCCACGAAACGCGCACGCCCGTGATCCGCGCACCGACCACCAGCCCGCGCAGGTCGCGGGCAACGGTTTCGACCTCTGGCAGCTCTGGCACGCGCTACGCCTCGGCTTCGACGAGCGCCGCATCCACCCGGGTGACCGGCGTCATCGATTCCCAGTCCGTGCCGACCTTCACGTCCACGGTCAGCGGCACGGAGAGTGGCAGCGCGCCCTCCATCGTCTCGCGGAGGACCGGGAGCAGCCGCTCGACCTCGTCGCGCGGTACCTCGAGCAGCAGCTCGTCGTGGACCTGGAGAAGCATCCGGGCGCGGAACCCACCCTCCCGGAGCCGGTCGGCGAGCCGGATCATCGCGATCTTCACGATGTCGGCGGCCGTGCCCTGGATCGGCATGTTGATCGCCATCCGCTCGCCGGCGCCGCGGAGCGCGCCATTGGCGGCGTGGAGCTCCGGGATGGACCGCTTCCGCCCGAGCAGCGTGGTGACGTAACCCTGGCGGCGCGCGGTCTCCTTGATGTGGAGCATGTAGTAGCTGATCCCGGAGTACGCCGCGAAGTACGCGCTGATGAACTCCTGCGCCTCCTGCCGGCTGATTCCCGCGCGCGTGGACAGCCCGAAGTCGCTCATCCCGTAGGCGAGCCCGAAGTTGACCATCTTCGCCATCGAGCGCTCGTCCGAGGTGATGTCCTCGGGTGCCTTCTTGAGGACCGTGGCGGCGGTCTCGCGGTGGATGTCCGCCTTGCGCTCGAAGGCCGCCTTGAGGTGCACGTCGTCGGCGACGTGGGCAATGATCCGCAGCTCGATCTGGGAGTAATCGGCCGCGACGAGCACGGTGTCCGGCGAGCCGGCGACGAATGCCCGGCGGATCCGCCGCCCGAGTGGTGTGCGGATCGGGATGTTCTGGAGATTCGGGTCGGACGAGGAGAGCCGGCCCGTGGCGGCCACCGCCTGGTGAAACGTCGTGTGCAGCCGACCGTCGTCGGCGATCAGCGTCGGCAGGGCCTCGACGTAGGTGGAGCGCAGCTTCGTGTAGATCCGCCAGTCGAGGACGGGCTGGATGACCGGATGTACGCCGGTCAGGTCCTCGAGCACGGTCGCGTCCGTCGAGTAGCCGGTCTTGGTCTTGCGGCCCTTCGGCAGCTTGAGCTCCTCGAACAGGATCTCGCCGAGCTGCTTGGGCGATCCGATCGTGAACTGATGGCCGACCGCCGCGTAGATCTCCTGCTCCAGCCGGCTGATCTCGGTGCCGAACTCCAGATCCAGCACGGCCAGCGCGTCAAGGTCGACGCCGATGCCGTCGGCCTCCATCCGCGCCAGCACGGGAATGAGGGGTAGCTCGATCTCGCGGAACAGCCGCTCCAGGCCCTCCTCCTGCAGTGACCGGGCGAGTGGATCGCGAACCGCGAGCGCGGAGAGCGCCTCGAGGCCCGCGCGATAGACCGGCTCCAGCTCCTTCGGTGGCGGCAGGACGAGGTCCAGCCGCTCCGCGACCACGTCGGCGATCGACTGCGAGCGGAGCGCGGCATTGAGGATGTACGCCGCGATCTGGGTATCGAAATCGATCGGGGCGACGGTGGCAGACGGGTCCGCCGCGAAGCGCGGCACGAGGATGGGCTTTGCCTCGTGGGCGACGATCGGGATGTTCCGGGCCTCGATCATGTGCCGCAGGCCATCGGCAGCCTCGGCACCGAACCCGACCACGACGCGACCATCGCGGCCCGCGACGGCGAAGGCCAGCGCGGATCCCCGGCGCGGTCGCGCATCGTCGGAAACGATCGACGCCCCGACGACGGTCTGCTCACCCAGCCAGCCCTCTAGATCGGGCAGGTGCGCGGCGTCGACGACGCCGATCAGGTTCAGGTTCTCGATCGTCGCCGCGAGGGCCGTCGGCAGGTCATCAAAGCGCTCGGGCGCGGCCACTCCGGCGAGATTCGCGCCGTCACCCACAGCCGCTCCGTCGCCGGGTGCGGCCTCGCCGCGGGCGCCACCGGAAACCGTGTCGAAGTCGAGCGACAGCTGCAGGCCCTCACCCCCGAGTGACCCCGCCCGGATCGGCCGCCCGGAGCCCCAGCCCGCCGGCCGGTCAGTCCCGACCCGCGCCGCGCCGACGGAGCCACCCGCGACCACCTCGCGCAGCGCCTGGACCTTCTCGACCGCGCTCTCGCCGGACATCGCCGGCAGGCGCTCGATCAGCGTCCGGAACTCGTACTCGCGGAACAGTCGAATTACGGTCTCGCGGTCGTAGTCGGCAAGGCGGGCCGCGGCCAGGTCCAGCTGGATGTCCGGGATGTCGCGCACGATCGTCGTCAGGTCCTGGCCGCGGTAGACGGCCTCACGATGCTCGATCAGCTTCTCGCGGAGCTTGTCCGGCTTCACGTCCGCGATCCGCTCGTACATGTGGTCGAGCGTGCCCCACTCGGCGATCAGCTTCGCCGCCGTCTTCTCCCCCACCCCGGGCACGCCGGGGATGTTGTCCGTGGGGTCGCCCTTGAGCGCCTTGTAGTCGATCATCTGGTCCGGCCGGAGGCCGTAGCGCTCCCAGATCCGGGCCGGGTCGTAGATGATCGTGTTCTCGACGCCCGATCGGGTCGTCATCACCCGCGTTCGATCCGTGACGAGCTGGAGCATGTCGAGATCGACCGTGACGATCGTCGTCTCGACGTCCTTCGTCTCGGCCTGGAGCGTCAACGCGCCGATCACGTCGTCGGCTTCGAAGCCTTGCTGCTCGTAGACGGGGATGCGCAGGGCCTTGATGACTTCCCGGACCTTCGGGAACTGCGAGGCAAGATCGTCTGGCATCCGCGTGCGGGTCGCCTTGTACTCGGCGTACTGCTCGTGCCGGAAGGTGGGCCCGGAAAGGTCGAACGCGACCGCGACGTAGTCCGGCTTCAGGTCGGCGATGCCGCGCAGCACGATGCTGCAGAAGCCGAACACGCCGTTCACGAGCTCACCCTTCGACGTGGTGAGCGGTGGCAGGGCGTAGTAGCCCCGGTACACGAGCCCGAAGCCGTCGAGCAGCATCAGGCGTTCCATGGAGGCCTCGCGGTGGGGCTGGACGATCAGCCCAAGTGTACCGGCGAGGTCAGCGAAGGCGGCGGCCCGCGAACCTCAGCAGGAACAGGAGCAGGCCCACGGCGAGCAGCGCAAGGGAGCCGATGAGCAGTGGGTTGGTCGGGTAGAACACGTCGAGGTCGACGCGCGAGTCCTCACCGTTGCCCGCTCCCTGGCTGGCGATGCCCCCGCCGGCGACGGCGACCTCGGGCGCGCTGGTCTTCGGGACACCGCTCCGCGTGTTGCCGTCCTTCACGCCGAAGTTGAGGTCCGACGTCGGGTTTGACGCGGGCTGGCCGGGACCGCTCACGGGCCCCAGGGCCGCGTCGGTCGCCGCGGGCGCGGCAGGGGCCGCACTCGCGCCGGCGCCGATCGCCGCGATGTCGCGCTCCGCGCCGGTCGGTGCTGCCGCGGGCGAGGAACCGAGCAGGCCCGGCAGGATCGTGGCGACCAGGAGCCCGGCGATGCCGAGCGAGGTGAATGTGGCGGCAAGCGGCCGCGTGGCGGATCTCGTTGCGCCGAATGGCGCGAGGACCCGGCGGAGCCAGCTGCCTCCCTGGAGCTGCGCGGCCTGCTCCGGCGACAGCCGGTAGTCGCGCGGCGCGGTGGCGAGATTCGGGAGGGAGCGCGTCGCGGACGCGATCGAGATCAGGTCGCGATGGAGGGCCGCGCAGTCGGTGCAGGTATCGACGAGGGTCTGGGCGCGGGTGCGCTCGGTATCGACGAGGTCACCGGCCGCATGGCCGGCGATGAGGGTGAGGTCGTGGTCTGGGTGATTCGGGTGCTGCATCTCGATCGTGGGACGACGTTCGGCGCCGATTGGTTCCCTGCCTAGGTTCGGCCGCGCCGGAACGCGATCACGAGGAGCACGATGCCGGCGATCAGCAGGGCGACCGACCCTCCCAGCAACCAGATGGCCGGGTTCGCGTCCACGGTCGCGCTGTCGATGGCTCCCGGGCGCTGCGATTCCCGGTCGAGATCCGTGGCCAGCGGCCCTAACTCGGCCGAGCGATCGCTCGCTTTTGGACCCGTCTCGCCGGCGCCCGTGAGTGCTCCGGGTGCCCCCGTGGAATCCGATGGGCCCGACTGAGCGGACATTGGCGCTGACGCCGCGCCGCCGCGCAACGCTACGGAGCCAACGAGGAGGCCCACGACCCCGATTGCCGCCATGGATGCGCCGAGCTGCGGCGCAACGCTCCGCATCGATCGGCGAAGGGTTGCGAGGAAGCTGTGGTTTGACACCGGCCCGCCGAGGCGGCGTGCGTCCTCGACGGTGAGCCGGAAGTCGCGCGGGGCTGCCATCGTCCCCCTGGCGTCCATGCGAACCGCCGTGCCGATGACCGCGATGTCGGCGTGGAGCTCGCGGCACGCCGTGCATCGATCGACGAGCGATCGCGCCCGTTCGATCTCGTTCTCCTCGTCGAGGCTCCCGGTCGCGAACGCGACCACCAGCTCCTCGTCGTGGAGCGCATGGCGTGCCGCGACCGCCAGCGCAGCTTCGGCGGCGGCGGTGTCCTGCGCGTCGTCCGCGTCTTCCGCGTCGTCGGGGCGCATGGGCTCGTCAGCCACGGAACATGTCCATTCGATCGAGGAGCAGGGCACGCAGCGCAAGCCGGCCGCGGTGGATGCGCGACTTGACCGTCCCGACGGACACGCTCGTCATGTCGGCGATCTCGGCGTAATCGAACCCCTCGACGTCGTACAGCACGATCGCCGCGCGCTGGTCGTTCGTGATCAGGCCCAGCGCGTGGTTGAGTGTTCGGTGCCGCTCCGCCGTGAGTGCCGTGGTCAGCGGATCCGCGGAGGCGTCAGCGGGTGGCTGCCAGTTGTCGTCCTCGAGCTCGGGATAGGGATCGGCCGGACGCCGCTTCTTGAGGCGCTGGGCGTCCATGGCGGCGTTGATCGCAATCCGACTCAGCCAGGACTTGACCGAGCCGCCGCGGAATCCGGCCATGTTCCGGTAGGCGCTGAAGAACGCCTCCTGGACGGCATCGGACGCCGAGTCGCGATCCGGGACCATGCGCACGACAAGCGCGAACAGCATGTCCTGGTAGACAACGACCAGGTCATTGAACGCGGCGAGGTCACCCTCGCGAGCGCGCTCGAGCAGGATCAGATCTCTGCGCTGGACGGGGTCGTCGGTGACCGCCGTCGCGCGAAGGTCCTCCACGGTCGGGGGTGTCCTCCGGACGGCGAGTGGCAGACGGCGGGAGTCTAGCATCGGTCCCGCGCCAGACGCGGTGCCAGCGCCCTCGGTTCCGACGATGTTGAGGTGTCCGCCGGCGCCCAATGTTCGTCCCTGGATACCAACACGACGAGGTACAGGGACGATCGGGATGACTTCCGCCCCAACCTGGTCGATTTGTTCATGCCCGAGTACCAACACAACGTGCCGGCGGCGCGGGAGGCACGTACCCGAGCCTGTTCAGCGAGATTTGGCGCGGCTTGTCGGGCACCTCGTCAAGTTGGTACGTGGCAACGAACATCTGAGCCGATCAACATCGTGTCCCGAACCACTTGACATGCGCGGTCGCCGGACCAGCCGGGCTGGCAGGTAGCATTGCGACCGCGCCGGGGTGGCGGAACGGCAGACGCTGCGGTCTCAAACACCGCTGAGGGCAACCTCATGAGGGTTCGATTCCCTCCCCCGGCACCATAGACTCGTGGGCGTGGAGACTCGCTCGCTGCAGGAACGATTCGCGCCGCGGGGGCGGTGCTTCGGCTGCGGGCCGGCCAATGAACTTGGTCTGCGGATCCAGAGTCGCGAAGTCGGTGACGGAACTGTTGTCGCGGAATGGCTCGCACGGCCGGAGCACGAGGCGTTCGACGGCTTCGTGAACGGCGGGATCCTGGGCACGCTGATCGACTGCCACTCCAACTGGACGGCGATCGCCGCGCTGATGGGGGCCGGGTGGGCCACGGCGGCGCCGTCCACGGTCACTGCCGAGTTCTCGGTCCGCTTCCGTCGTCCGACGCCCTCGGATCGGCCCATGCGGCTGGTTGGGCGCCCCGTCGAGGTCGCCCCGGATCGGGTCGCGGTCGAAACGTCGATCGAGGTCGACGGGGTCGTCACCGCACGGGGGAGGGCCGTTTTCGTGCCGGTCAGCGAGGGACATCCCGCCTTCGGCCGCTGGTAGGAGCGCCGCGACGCCCGTGCGGCGCCGGTCGTCGGCCCCGCCGAGACGCTATGCGGCGGGCGGCGCCACGGAGAGCTGGACCAGCCCCTCCCCGAGCCGGCGCCGGGCCTCGGCGAGCAGCTCGGCGTCGTAGGCCACGCCGCTGCGGAGCTCCATCGGCAGCGCCGAGCCGCCCGGCGCAGGCACGTGAACCACCACGCGGGTCTCGCCCGGCCTTTCTCGGGCGAGCTGGCGGAACGCCTCCATCGCCGAGACGAGCTGTGTGGCCGGGACACCAGCGAAGCGGACGTGGAGCACGCTCCCGGCCGGCGCCGCTTCCACCGGGTCCGTGGCTGCTGCGGCCTGTGCAGCCACGATCGATCGTGCCTCATCCGGCAAGGCCGGCTCGATGTCGCGATCGCTCGAAGCCGGCTCGCCGGGCGCGTCCTGGTACGTCGCCACGGGCTCCGCCGGGTCGATCGATGGCAGGGTCACAACCGCCGCGACCGCAGCGCCCTTTCGCTCCAACGGGCCGCCCTCGGGCATGACGCCACCGCGCAACGGCGAGACGTACTCGATGTCCGGCCGGCGCCCAGGACCGCCCGCGCGAGGGTCGGCAGCGGCGGTCGACGCCGCGCCATTCCCGTTCGGTCGCCCGCCGTCCGAACCGTACCCGTGGCCATTCCCATTGCCGTTCCCGTTGCCGTTCCCGTTGCGGTACCCGCCGGCACCAACAGGCGCCGCACCTGGCCCGACTGCTACGGGCTGGCGCCGCCTCGGCGTCCCCCGCTCCCCTGCCGCGACCTCCCGAGCGAACGCCTCGGCGCCGCGGGCGACCGCATCGTCCCAGGGCACGACCACGTCCGCCAGCAGCGAGACCTCCTCGCCGCGGTGATCCACCCGGCCCGCGACGAGCAGGATCGCGCCCTCCTGCCAGATCGGGCCGGTGGTCTCGTACAGGCGCGGGAAGACCACGACCTCGATGGAGCCCTGGAGATCTTCGAGGGTTACGACGGACATCGTTGATCGGGTGCGGGTCACCACCGTGCGCGAGGCCACAACGATCCCGCCCACGACGAGCCGCTGGCCATCGAGTGTCTCGTCCGACTTGAGATCGCCCGAGTAGGCCGTCACGAACGAACCAACCTGGTCCGCGACCTCGCCCATCGGGTGCTCCGAGAGGTACAGGCCGAGCAGCTCCTTCTCCCAGCGCAGCCGCTCGCGGACCGGGACCTCGACCGCCTGCGGCAGCGGGCGCTCCAGCACCATCGACTCCGTCGCGCCGACGTCGAACAGCGACGTCTGGCCCGTCGCGAGATCGCGCTGCGTGGCCGCGCCCGCGGCGATCGCGTCGTCCAACCCCTCCAGGATCTGCGCCGCATGCCCGAACCCAGACATCGCGCCGACCTTCGCGAGCGACTCGAGGACCTTCCGGTTCGCGAGCCGCAGGTCGATGCGGCGGCACAGGTCCCCGAGCGTCTTGAACGGGCCATCCGCCTCGCGCGCCGCGATGATCGACTCGATCGCGCCCTGGCCCACGTTCTTGACCGCCAGCAGGCCGAACCGGATGCCCTCGTCCTCGACGGTGAACTCGACCGCGCTCCGGCCCACGTCCGGCGGACGCACCTCGATGCCCAGCCGGCGGCACTCGGCGACCGCCGCCGCGACCTTCTCCTCCGAGCTCCGGAACGCGGACAGGACGCTGGCCATGTAGTCGACCGTGTAGTTCGCCTTCAGGTACGCGGTCTGGTACGCGATGAGGCCGTAGCACGTGGCATGGGCCTTGTTGAACCCATATCGCTCGAACGGCTCGAATGCCTTGAACACTGCATCGATCGTCTGGGGCGGCACGCCGCGCTCCGCCGCCTGCGTGACGAACTTCTCCTTCTGGGCGCGCAGGACGGAGGACTTCTTCTTGCGGATCGCGTAGCCCAGCGTGTCCGCCTCGGGCCCCGTGAAGCCGCCGAGGGCGATGGCCGCGGCCATGATGTCTTCCTGGTAGACGAAGATCCCGTACGTCCGCTCGAGGAACGGCTCCAGCAGCGGGTGGAGGTACGTCACCGGCTCCTGGCCGTGCTTGCGTCGGATGTATGCCGGGATGTTGTCCATGGGGCCGGGGCGGTACAGCGCGACCATCGCCGCCAGGTCGAACACGGATGACGGGCGGAGCTCGCGGACGTAGCGCCGCATGCCCGCCGACTCCAGCTGGAAGATGCCCGTCGTCTCGCCGGTGCTGAGGAGCTCGAACGTCCGGGCGTCGTCGAGCGGGATGTTGTCGAGATCGATGTCGATGCCGCGGTGCGCCTTGATGAGGTCCACGGCGTTCTTGAGGATCGTGAGGTTCGAGAGGCCCAGGAAGTCGAACTTGAGCAGGCCCAGCGCCTCGATCGCGTGCATCTCGTACTGGGTCATCAGCGAGTCCGAGTTCGTGGCCTTCTGGAGCGGCATGAGCTCCGTCAGGGGCTCACGGGAGATGACCACGCCAGCGGCGTGCGTGGACGCGTTGCGCGCCACGCCCTCCAGCTGCTTGGCGAAGTCGATGACCTTCTTGACCGCGGGGTCCGAGTCGTACTGCTCGCGGAGGGCGGGCGCGGACTCCAGCGCGTCCTCGAGCTTGATTCCGAGCTGGTTCGGGACGGCCTTGGCAATGCGATCCACCTCGCCGTAGGAGTTGCCCAGGACGCGGCCCACGTCCCGGATCGCCGCGCGGGCGAGCATCGTGCCGAAGGTGATGATCTGGGCG
>JANLSG010000057.1:0-12507 GCA_031362295.1 Chloroflexota bacterium | reverse complement strand
ACCGGTCAGGAGCCCGACGCTGAGCATCCCGGCCCGGCGCGCCGCCAGCAGGTCCCAGACCGCATCACCGACGACGTAGCACTCGTCCGGCCCGACGTCGAGACGCTGCTGGCAGGCGAGGAACAGGTCCGGCTCGGGCTTTGCGCGCAGGACGTCGCCGCGCTCGACGACGACCGTCTCGGGCGGGATCCGCAGGGCGTCGAGCGATAGGTCGATCTCGGGCCGGCGGCCCGACGTCGCGATGCCGTGGACGATGCCGTTGCGCCGCAGAGCCTCGAGCAGCTCGATCGCGCCGGGCAACGGTCGCCGCTCCGGCAGGATCTCGCGAAAGACCTCGCCGTGGCGGCGCTGGAGGGCCTCGGCCTCGGCCGGGCTGAGCTCCCGACCGATCTCGCGCGCGACGGCCCGTGCGAACAACCCGCCGCTCATCCCGATCCGGCGATGGATCCGCCACCCGTCCACCGGGCTGCCGAGCTCTATCAGGGCCCGCTGCCAGGCGAAGACGTGGGCGTAGACCGTATCGACGAGCGTTCCGTCGAGATCGAAGATCAGGGCGCGCATGGCCGAAGGATAGGGCCCGTGCCGTGACGGGCGAGCGCGGGATTGACGCTGCCCGCGCGGTGGCGCGACGATGGCGTCATGAACGGCGACGATCAGCTCGATCCGCGCGAGGCCGAGCGCCTCCGCCGGCGTGATCGCGAGGCCGCGGCCGCCGACCGGGCGCTCATGAAGCCGGGCATGGGCAAGGTGTTCAAGCAGATCCTCGACAAGCAGGCGAGTGTCGCGAAGGAGCCGCCCAAGCGGCGGAAGCGCGCGAAGGCCTAGCGGCGCCCGCGCGCCCGACGGGGCTCGACGGGCTCCTCGGCGGTCGGGTCGATGAGTTTGAGGATCTCGACGCGGAACGCCTTCGCTTCCGGTCGATCCCGCAGCCATAGCAGGTAGCCACGATCCCGTCGCGAGATCTCGCCGAGCGACCATCCCGCATAGATCCCGAACTCCAGCATGGGGCCCCACGGGCGGCCCGGCGGGGAGCCCATCGCACCGGTCCAGAACGGGCGATTCGGATCATCCTGGAACGCGTTCTCGCCAGATCCCGGCGCCGCGGCCGAACCGCCGTTCGCGACGTCGAAGGTTGCGCGCCGGTCGGCGTCCTTGAGGACCGCCCACGCTTCGTTGAGCGCGCGCATGACGTCCAGGCCACGCTGCCCGACGAGGTCGGGATGGGCGCGCCGGGCCCGATCCACGTACGCAGCGCGGATCTGGCGCACAGAGGCGTTGCGAGGCACCCCCAATACCTCGTAAGGATCGCGGGCGTCGCTCACGGCCTGCTGTCGACACCCTCCCAGCGACGATCGACGACCAGGTGGAGCACGCTCGGGCGGTCGGCGACGAGGGCCTGCCTGAGCGCCGGCTCGAAACCCGCATCGTCCTCGACTCGAACGCCACGGGCACCAAGGGCCCGGGCCGCCGCGGCGAAGTCGATCGGCCCCAGGTCCGTGGCCACGCCGATCGCACCGGGCCGCCGGTCCTGGTAGGTCCGGATCATGCCGTAGCGCTGGTTGTCGAACACCAGGACGATCGTCCGGAGGCCCATCCGGACCGCCGTCTCGATCTCGGTGAGGGTCATGCCCAGCCCACCGTCGCCCACGAGCGCCACGATGGCCCGATCCCGGTGGACGAGGCCCGCTGCGATCGCGGCCGGCAGGCCGTAGCCCATCGCGCCGGAGGTGGAGCCGAGGAACGTCCCCGGGCGCCGGAACCGGAACCCGCGCGCCGCCCATGTCCCGAAGCTGCCCGCGTCCGTGGTGACGATGCCGTCATCGGGCAGCAGCTGGCGGAGCGTCGCCACCACCTTGCCCGGATGCACGCCGGGTCCGTCCCACGGGTGCCCATCGATCACGGTCGCCGCTTCCCACGCTGTACGATCCTCGGCGTTGCGCGCCGAACGCGCGTCGGCCGCGGTCGCGTCCAGGACGCCACGCGATTCGAGGCGCGTGACGGCCGCGCGGAGGAAGAGGCGCGCGTCCGAGGTCACCGTCAGGGCGGCCGGCGGCAGGTCACCGGCAACCGAGCCGGGCGCGATGTCGACGTGGGCCCAGCGGGTCTCGGCGGCCGGCACGGTCCAGCCGAACGTCGTGATCTCGCCGAGCCGGCAGCCGATCACGAGCAGTGCATCGGCGTTCGCGAGCCGCTCACGGACGGTGGGCGGGGCGCCATACCCAGTCATGCCGATGTACAGCGGGTGGTCGTTGGAGATCACGTCGCCGCGTCGCCACGAGGCGACGACCGGCACGCGGAGCAGCTCCGCGAGACGGAGCAGGTCGTTGGACGTCCGGGCGCGGAGGACGCCCGCACCGGCGAGGATCAGCGGCCGCTCCGCGCTCGCAAGGAGCTGGAGGACGTCCCGAACCTCGTCGTCCGTCGGGCGCGGCGGCGGGACGCGGCTGAGGGTCGGCATGAGCTCCGGCGGGACCAGCTCATCCAGCAGGTCCTCCGCGACCGACAGGACGACCGGGCCCGGCCGGCCATTGATCGCCTGGTCGACGGCGTCCGCGGCCGCCTGCACGGCAGACGCGACATCCGTGGGTTCCGCGGACCATTTGCCGAGCCGGCCGATGGTCTCGGTGATATCGATCTCCTGGAAACCCTCGCGACCACGGGCCTTGCGCTCCACCTGGCCGATGAACGCGAACATGGGGCTCGAGTCCGAGTAGGCCGTATGGATGCCGATGGCCAGGTTCGAGCCGCCGACCGCGCGCGTGCCGATGCACGCGGCCGGGCGCCCCGTCAGTTGCGCGTGCGCCTCGGCCATGAACGCGGCCGCGCCCTCGTGCCGGGTCGCCACCACGTTGATCCCGACCGCCTCGAGGCCCTCCAGGAGGCCGAGGAAGCTCTCGCCGGGCACCGTGAATGCCCAGCGCACACCGGCGCGTCGGATGGAGTCGGCGAACATCCGCCCGACGCTCACGGCGACGGGCACCGCCGCCTGTTCTTCGTCAGCCCCGGGCTCGGGCTCTGGCGCTGCTTCGGATACGGCCTCGGTCTCCAATTCGGGCGCCGCCTCGGACTCGAGGGCCGCGTCGGGGGCCGTCTCGGGCTCCGGCTCGGCGTCTGCCGCGGGAGCGAGTGTCATCTCCGCCTCGGTCAGGTCCGTCATGCGGGGATCGGCCCCGGGATCGAGGTCAGGACGAGGCTGAGGATGAGCATCACGACGACGAATAGGACCAGGATGCGGGCGATCACCCGGGATGCCATCGATGGCCTATCGGTAGTTCTGGAACTGGAGGTCGACGACCTCATCGAGTCCGCGCAGCCGCGTGATCACGCGCTGGAGATCGTCCTTGCTCTTGCCGGATACCCGGACGGCGTCGCCCTGGATCTGCGACTTCACCTTGGGGAACTCGTCGCGGATCATCTTCGTGATCCGCTTCGCAAGCTCGTCGGGCAGGCCCTTGCGCAACGCGATCTTCTGGCGGACCTTCATGCCGCCCGCCGGGTCTACCGTCCCCCAGTCGAAGATCTTCAGCGACAGCCCGCGCTTCACGGCCTTCGAGAGGATCATGTCCTTGATCGCCGCCGCCCGGAAGTCGTCGTCCGTGACGAGCACGATCTCGTCCTTGCCCTGCTCGATGTCGATCGTGGCACCGCGGAAGTCGAAACGCTGCCCGGCCTCGCGCCGGACCTGGTCCAGCGCGTTCCGAAGCTCCATGGCATCGAACTCGCTGACGACGTCGAACGAGACCTCGCCACTCACGTCAAATCGCCTCCCCTGGGCCGGCGCGGCAACTGCCCACACCGGATCTGCGGTTGCTGTCGGGCGCCAGTATGCCTGTTCGCGCCCGTTCGGCAATCAGGCCGATTCGAGCGCCTCTAGCAGCAACTCGGGGATCCGGTAGCTCCGGCCCCCGCCCATGACCAGCACCGCGTCGCCGTCCTGGACATTCCGGGCAAGCCACGCCGCGGTTTCCTCGACCGTGCCCGGTGCCGCGGCGGTCATGCCCGGCTTGCGTGCTCGCACGGCGGCGGCAAGGAGCTCCGGCGACGTCACGGTCGTGTCCAGGTCACGGCTGGCCCAGATGTTCGCGATGGCCACCGCATCTGCCCCCGCCAGGGCGTCGGCGAACTCCGGGAGCATTGCGGCCGTTCGGTGATAGGTCAGGGGCTCGTACACGGCCCACACGCGTCGATCCGGTTCGCGCTGGCGGAGCGCGGCAAGCGTCGCGGTGATCGCGGTCGGATGGTGGCCGTAGTCGTCGTACACCGCGACGCCCCGTGCCTCGCCCTTCCGTTCCAGGCGGCGTCCGATCCCGGGAAAGCTCGCCAGCGCCCAGATCAGTCGATCGGGCCCGGCGCGGGGGTCCTCGCCTGCCGCCGCGGCAAGCGCAAGCAGGGCGTTCGACGCGTTGTGGTCCCCCGCCGCGGGCAGGTGCACCCGGCGCGTCGACGCCGCGAGTCCGTCAACGTCGAGGACGATTCCCTCGGGCGACCGGTCGACGATCGTCCCGGTGACCCGGCGGTCGATCCACAGCTCCGCCGGTTCGGGCGTCGTCAGCCGGCCGGAGGTCAGCCCCACCAGCGTCACTCCCACGATCATGCCGGTTCGCCCGCGTGACGCCTGGACCCTGCCGAGCAGCTCCACGACTCCGGCGTCCTGCAGGTTTGCGATGAGCGTCGCGGCTGGGACGAGGTCCAGCCACCTGGCGACCGCGTCGATCACGGCCGCGCGATCCGCGAACACGTCCGGGTGGTCCCACTCCAGCGTCGTGAGCACGACCACGTCCGGGCGGTACGCGTCGAAGTTGCCCGCGTATTCGTCTGCCTCGACGATGAACGAATCACCGTTCCCGACCCGCGCGGTTGCCGGCACGCCGCCGCTGAGCGCCGCCGGAAGCAATGCGCCCACGAATGCCGATGGGTCGAGGCCCGCCTCCGCAAGGACCCATGTCAGCCAGCCCGCCGTGGTGCTCTTGCCGTGCGTCCCCGCGACGGCGACGAGGTTGCGGCCGTACGCGGCATCGGCAACGACCTGTTGCCATGGTTCCGCCGGGATGCCCCGGCTCGCAGCCGCACGCAGCTCCGCGTGATCCGGCGCGATCGCCGTGAGCGCCTTCGTGACGGCGAGCCGGTCCTGGCGCGGGCCGTCCGTGACGTGCGACGGATGATGAGAACCGGCAATCGGGATCCTGCGAGCCTCCAGCGCGAGCGTGTATGGCGACGGGCCGCCCGGGTCGCAGCCGGTCACGACCGCACCCTGCGCAAGCGCGTGGATGGCCGCAGCCGACGCCCCGGCGCCCGCGATACCCAGCACGTGGATCCGCTCCCCTGGACGGATCGGCCGCGCCGTCCGGACGGGTGCCAAGCCCGCACCAAGCTCCAGTGCCGTGCGGGTCATGCGGCGCCCGCCTCTGCCCGCTCCAGCAGCCAGCCCAGCGCCTCCCGGGCCGCCGCATCGCGGTTGCCGGCCCTGTCATGCGTGAAGTTGAATCGGCGGACATCCGTGCCACTCGCGTCCGCGATGCCGACGTAGGTCAGCCCGACCGGCTTCGACTCCATCCCGCCATCTGGCCCGGCCACCCCGGTGAGCGATACGGCCAGGTCCGATCCGAATCTCGCGCGCGTGCCGGCGACCATCGCGACCGCGACCTGGGCGCTCACGGCGCCGTGGGCCACAAGCATTGCCTCGGGGACCCCGAGCAGCGCTGTCTTGGCCTCATCCGCGTACGACACCACGCCACCGAGGAAGTAGCCGGAGGAACCGGGCACCTCGGTGATCGTCGCGGAGACGAGGCCACCCGTGCACGATTCCGCGACAGCAACCGTGAGCCTCCGTCCGAGGCACACGCCCTGCAGTCGCTCTGCGAGGGCGACGAGCGCGCCGGGCACGGCTACTGCCGCTGCGTTTTGACCGGATCCGCCGGCGGCGCGAACAGCCAGGTCTCGGCGACTCCGGCCCGGCCCAGCGCGCCCAGGCTCACCCCGTTGAGCGTGAATCGCGTCGCGCCCGACGAACCGGTGCGAACCTCGACCGACGTGACGCCGCTGAAGGTCAGCGTCTTGCCCGACTGGTAGACCGTGCCGCCACCGCCGCCCTGGAGCGTGCCGTCGATCCAGACCTTGAGCCAGGCGGGCCCGCCCTTGATGCTGATCACGAGGTTGACGCCGCTGTACGCCACCTGGATGTGGCGCGTCAGGGACGCGGTCTTGCCCTCCGTCGAGGTGGCCGTGATCGTGATTGCCCAACGACCGGCCGTGAGCTCGAGCGGCGGGAGCGCGAACGAGCCATCCGCGCCGACGTCCACGGTAGGCCAGGTCTGCGGCGTGGGCCCGGGCGCCGGGCCGCCACTCGCATCGGGGCTGGGGCCGGGCGTGGCGGCAGGCGCCGGGGGCGGCGCGGTTGCACCATCGGCAAGGACGGGACCGAGGAAGGACGCTGACACCGCGACGGTCTTCGCGTTGGTCGTCGTTCCCTCGATCGCGATCGCACCGTTGCCGTACGTCGTGCCATCGACGGGTTGGGTGACGACCAGCGTCGGCGCCTGGAACACCAGGAAGGGCACGGTGATCATCACCGTGCGCGGCGCCTCCGAGCTCTTGCCGGTCTCCGGGTTGATGGCGTCGATGTCGAACCGGTTCGGGCCGCGCCGCAGATCCACCTGGTAGCTCCACTCGCCGGTGGCGAGCACGGTGACGCGGATCGGTTCGGTCTGGCCCGCCGCCCTGATCGTGATCGTCGAGCCGGCCGTCGCCGTGCCGGCGAGCCGGAACGTGGTGGTCGCCTCATCAACCTCGAGGACCGCCGTCGCCGGGTTGGTGACTGCGAGGTCCGGGGGCCGCGAATAGCGGAGCAGCTGCGAGGACAGGTACACGAAGAACAGGACGACACCGGCCGTGAGCAGCGCCGCCACGACGACCGAGGGCGAGAAGTTGAGCGGTCGCGAGGGCTCGTCGAGGGGGCGTGGCGGGACGATCATGGGCTCCGGCCCGGCCTGGTCGCCGCGTTCCCGACGCCACTGCCGGAGGACGTCCTCAGGGTCCAGGTTCAGGTAGATCGCGTAGTTGCGCAGGAAGCCCTTCGTGTACACGGCGCCCGGCAGGTCGCGATAGTCGCCCCGCTCCAGGGCGCTCAGGTACCGGACGCGGATCTTCGTGTCGCGCTCGGCGCGGACCAGGTCGACGCCCTTGCGCTCTCGCGCCGCGGACAGCCGGTCCGGCAGCCCCGGGCCGGAATCGACCGCGTCCTGGCCGGCCCCGGCGCCCAGTCGCTGTGCCGCGCGGCGGGCGTGATCACGCGTCGTCATGGGTCAATCATCGCCCGGGTCGTCGCCGTTGTCGTGTGGGGCACTGTCCCTACGCAGGACGGCGCGCGCATTCGAACCGTCGAATGCCCCGATATAGCCGCGCGCCTCGAGCTGATCGATCATCCGGGCGGCTCGCGCGTAGCCCACCTTGAGCCGGCGCTGGAGCAGCGATGCGGATGCGCGGTCGTACTCGCGGATGACGTCAACCGCGTCCATGAGCAGCCGATCGGCGTCGGCGTCCGCGAGGTCCTCGGTTGGGGCACTCCCCTCCTCGTCGCTCTCGAGGATCGCCATGTCGTAGTGCGGGTCGTCGATCTGGTCCTTCCAGTGCTCGGTGATCTTGCCGATCTCGTGATCGGAGACGAAGACGCCCTGGAGGCGCATCGGCCGGGGGAGGTCGGAAGGCTGATAGAGCATGTCGCCGCGCCCGATGAGGTCCTCGGCCCCCGGCGTGTCGAGGATCGTGCGCGAGTCGATCTGGGACGCCATCGCGAAGGCGATTCGTGACGGGAAGTTGGCCTTGATCAGCCCCGTGACCACGTTGACCGACGGCCGCTGCGTGGCGAGGACCATGTGGATGCCGGTCGCGCGCGCCTTCTGGGCGAGGCGGACGATCGGCTCCTCCACGTGCTTGCCCTCGCGCATCATCAGGTCGGCGAGCTCGTCGATGACCAGGACGATGTACGGCATCCGGTCCGCGGGGTCGGCGCGGCCCTCGTTGTAGGCCTTGATGTTCCGGGCCGTGGCGCCGGCGAACCGGCGATAGCGCCCCTCCATCTCGTTTACGGCCCACTTGAGCGCCGCCTTCGCCTTCTCGGGCTCGGTGATGACCGGGACCAGGAGATGGGGCAGGCCGTTGTACGCGGCAAGCTCCACCCGCTTCAGGTCCACCAGGATCATCCGGACGTCATCCGGGCTGGCGTTGCACAGCAGGCTCGTGATCAGCGCGTTGACCATCACGCTCTTGCCGGAGCCCGTGGCGCCGGCGATGAGCAGGTGCGGCATCTTGGCGAGATCCACCGCCTGGGCGCGCCCGGCCACGTCCCGGCCAAGGGCGAACGTCAGCTTGGACCCGGTCGTGAAGTCGAGCTGCTCGAGGATCCCGCGAAGGGTCACGACGTTGAAGTCCTGGTTCGGGATCTCGATGCCCACGGCGGCCTTTCCCGGGATCGGCGCCTCGATGCGCAGGGTGCGAGCCGCGAGCGCCATCGCGAGGTCGTCGGAGAGGGCCTCGATCCGGCTGACCTTGATGTGCGGCGCTGGCTCGACCTCGTACTGGGTGACGACGGGGCCGGCGTTGCGCCCCACGATCCTGGCCGGGATGTCGAAGCTCTCGAGCTTCTTGATGATCACGTCCTCGGTGCGGCGGTGGACCGTCTCGTCGCCCGCCGGGTTCACCCGCTCCACCGTCTCGTCGAGGAGCGCGATGCCGGGCAGGGTGTACTCGATCTGCTCGCGCGTCCGCGGCGAATCCGAGACGTCCGTGATGTCGTTCGGGTCGCGGACGGGCCGCACTCGCTCCGCGACCGCCGTTGCCCCACCCGCCGATCCCGAGGCGCGCGCCGGCGCAAAGGTGGCGGATGTGGGGATGGTGGACGGCGCGGGCGACGGGCTGTCCTCGCCCCAGATCCCGGTCTGTCCCGCTGCGTCAGCAGAGCCAGCCGCGACCTTGCCGCCGCGGACCCGACCGCCGGCGCGCACGCCGGCTTCGGCACCCGCTGCGGACCCATTGCCGGCCCCCGTGGTCGCGCCGCGCCCACCGGCCGGCGTTGCGGGCCCTCGCTCGCGCCGCATGCTGTCCGCCGCCGAGGTGCCCAGCCAGCGCGCGGTGGTGGTCATCGGATGGAGCAGTTGGCTCAGGCGCAGGTTGAACGCGATCAGCACCCCGATGATGCCCAGCGCGAGCAGGAGGATGAAGGCGCCGGTGGAGGTAACCCAACCGGACAGCCCGTCGGACATCAAGCGGCCCACGAGCCCGCCACCGCTGCCGTGGCCGGAAGCCGCCGGGTAGACAATCGATGCCGCGCCCAGCAAACCGGCATACGCGATCACGACGCCGGACAGCGTCAGCCCCCAACCGGATCCCGGCGCCTTGCCGGGACCCCACTCGATGTACCAGCCCGTTGCCGCGAGCAGGAACGGCAGCAGCCAGCGCAGGCTGCCGAACCACGGGCCGATCGTGTCGCGGAACCAGCGCGTCACCGATCCGTCACCCGGCAGGAACGCGATCAGGGTGACCGCGGCGAGCACGAGGAGCGTCACGCCGATCAGCGAACGGGCGACGTCCTGGCCGACGTCGGGCAGCCGGAACGAGCCGAGCCCGAGCCCCGACTTCCGGCGCCGCGCCTGGCGCCGTCGCTTCGCCACCTAGACCTCCACCACGACCGGGAAGACCATCGGGCGGCGTTTCGTCTTCTCGAACAGGAAGCGCGACACCCCGTCCTTGATCTGGCTCTTGAGCAGGGCGATCTCGGAGATGTGGTCGCCCGGGTTCTCGACCGCAGCCATGACCCGGCGGATCGCCTCTTCGATGATCGGGTCGTCCTCGTTCCCGTGGACGAACCCCCGGGTGATGATCTCCGGCCTGCCCAGGACCGCGCCGGTCTGCTTGTCCACGGTCACGACGATCATGAACATGCCGTCGTTGGCGAGGGCTCGCCGATCGCGCAGCACGACCTCGCCCACGTCCCCCACCGACAGGCCGTCGACGTACACGTAGCCGGCGGGAACGGGCTGGCCACGCCGGGCCGAGCCGTCCGCCCAGAACTCGATCGGCACGCCGTTTTCGATGATGAACACGTTCTCCGGGGCGACGCCCGTATCGACCGCCAGGCGGCCGTGGTGGACCTGCATCCGGAACTCGCCGTGCATCGGGATGAAGTACTTCGGGCGGACCAGGTTGAGCATGAGCTTCAGCTCTTCCTGGCTGGCGTGGCCGGAGACGTGGGCGTGCCGGATCGCGTGGTAGATCACGTTGGCGCCGGCCTTGAACAGGTTGTCGATCGTCCGTGAGACGTATTCCTCGTTGCCCGGGATCGGGCTGGCGCTGAGGATCACCGTGTCGCCCTGCTCGATCTCGACGAAGCGATGGTCGCGGTTCGCCATCCGGGCGAGGCCGGACATCGGCTCGCCCTGCGAGCCGGTCGTGGCGATGACGATCTTGCCGTCCTGGACGTCGCCGATGCGGTCCTTCGGGACCATCTGATCCGGCCCGTACGTCAGGTACCCGAGATCGGCGGCGATCCGGAAGTTCTGCTCCATCGACCGACCGATGACCGCCACCTTGCGGTTGAACGTGGCCGCGGCATCGAGGACCTGCTGGATGCGCGCGATGTTGCTGGCGAAGGTCGCGACGATCACCCGGCCACTGAGCGGCTCCATGATCTCGCGGAACGCCTCGCCGACCGTCGCCTCGGACGGCGTGTAGCCCGGACTCTCCGCGCGGGTCGAATCGGACAGGAGGCAGATGACGCCCTCGGCGCCGAGCTTGGCGATGATCGCGAAGTCCGACAGCTTGCCGTCGACCGGGGTGTGGTCGAACTTGAAGTCGCCGGTGTGGACGATCGTGCCGACGGGCGTGCGCAGCGCGATGCCCATCGCATCCGGGATGGAGTGGCCGACGCGGAACGGGATCACGGTGAACGGCCCCACCTGGATCTCGTCCCCGGGATCGAGCGGCAGCAGCGGGTTCGAGTGGAGCTTGTGCTCCTTGACCTTGATGCCGAGCAGGCCGCGCGCCAGCGTCGAGGCATACACCGGGACGCCCGGGAACATGGGCAGGATGTACGGCAGGCCTCCCACGTGGTCCTCGTGGGCGTGGGTGATCAGGAACGCCTTGACGTTGGCCTTGCGCTCGCGCAGGTAGGTGACGTCCGGGATCACGAGGTCGATGCCGAACATCTCCTCGTCGGGGAACATGAGGCCGCAGTCGATGATGACGATCTCATCGCCGTACTCGATCACGTACATGTTCTTGCCGATCTCGCCCACGCCGCCGAGCGGGATGATCCGCAACGGCGTATCGCCGGGATCGACTGGTGCGAGTGGCTTGGACGCCGGCTTCGTTGCCGGGTTGCGTCTTGGCATCAGGTCTCCGTCTGGAACAGGGTCGGCGCGTCGTCGCCGGGTTCGACGATGGTGTCAGGATCGAGATCGGCCGCGGGCGCCAACGGGGCGACAGCCTCCACGGGAGCCGCCGTGGGAGCCGGTGCGCGGCGGGCGCGGGCCTCGCGCAGGACGCGCGGCAGCCCGGCGATGTCGTCGTAGCTCTGGCGCTCCACCTCGGTGCTCCGCAGCGCGGCAGCCGGGTGATAGAGGGCATACGCGAGTGCGTCGCGGGCCCCGGTGTCGGGCGGCGCCACCACCGCTGTCCCATGGATCTGGGTGATCCGCTCGCCGGGCCGGAAATGGGCCATCGAGAAGCGCCCCAGGGTGACCACGACCGCCGGGCCGAGGACTTCCAGCTGGCGCTGGAGATACGGCACGCAGGCCGCGATCTCGTCCGGCTCCGGGTCCCGGTTGCCCGGCGGCCGGCACTTGACGATGTTCGTGATGAACACCTCCTCGCGCCGCCAGCCGAGCGTGGACAGGAGCTTCACCAGCAGGTCGCCGGCGCGGCCCACGAACGGACGGCCTTGCTGGTCCTCCGTCTGCCCTGGACCCTCGCCCACGAACACAACCTCGGTGTCCGGATGGCCTTCACCTGGGACCGCGTGGGTCCGGGTCTGCGCCAGCCGGCAGCGCGTGCAGACGCGAACCTCCGCCGCTATGGCCTCGAGGGCCGCGCGCCGCACGTCGGCGTTCCCCGAAGCCTCGCTCGTCGCAGCTCCTGCCAACGTCACGCGGGCATCTCGACGGTCTGGCTTGCGGCCCGGCGGCGAGACCGCGCGTTGACCCAGCCGCGCTCCACGAGAACCTCTGCGAGCTCGACGGCGTTCGTCGCCGCGCCCTTGCGCAGGTTGTCTGAGACCACCCAGCACGCGAGGCCGCGGCCATCCGGGATCGACGGGTCCTGGCGCACGCGGCCCACGAACACCTCGTCGCGGCCCGCCGCCGCCGTCGCGAGCGGGTAGGCGTGCGTTGTCGGGTCGTCCTGGACGACCACGCCCGCTACCGCGCCGAACAACCGCCGGGCGCGCTCCGGCGTCACCGGATCCCGGGTCTCCACATGGACCGCATCGGAGTGGCTCACGAACACCGGCACGCGGAC
>JANLSG010000052.1:0-3526 GCA_031362295.1 Chloroflexota bacterium | reverse complement strand
CTCTCCAGGCTCGGCCAGTCGCCGGTCCTGAAGGGCACGGACGTCCCCTTTGAGGTCGAGGGCGCGACGGTCGTGCTCGTGGACGACGTGCTGTACACGGGCCGCACCATCCGCGCCGCAATGGACGCGCTGCGGGAGTTCGGCCGGCCCAGGGCTGTTCGGCTCGCCGTCCTGGTGGATCGGGGCCATCGTGAGCTGCCCATCCGCGCCGACCACGTCGGCAAGAACGTGATGTCCAGCGCACCGACGGGCACTGTCACGCCCTCGTGCTCGGCGATCGCCACCGCCAGGCGGTGCGCGAGGGGCACGCCGCGGCGCTGGATGCCGACGAGCACGAGTCCGGACGTGCCGGCCTGCTTCTCGACGATCTCGTGGGAGATGCGAATCACCGCCCGGCGGATCTCGTCCGCGGTCATGATCCGGCGACTGGTCACTGCCTACCTCCCGGCCTCACGGGGCCATCAACCGGCTCACGCGGCCGGGCGACGAAGGTCGGCTGCGAGTGTACCGCCGCTCAGTAGATCCGGACCGTCACCGTCGTCGTTCCGGACCACCAGCCGCAGCCGCAGATCGCGAAGAAGTCAGGGCGATACATATCGATGATCCGGCCCGTGGACTTCGCCGGTCCGTAGTCATTGACGACCCGCTCGATGCACCCGCCCGCCCCGCAGATCACGATGACCGTGCCCCTTGGAACGTCGCGCATCGCGGTCGTCCCGAAGTCGTAGAACGACGCGGCGCCGCTCAAGGAGTACTTCGGCGGCTTCCATTTCCAGCCCGGCGCGACCGCCTTCAGGTTCGGCTGGGCGCGGTCGTCGGGCGCGAGCGCCTCACCAGCTGCGGGCTCCGCGAACACGCCGAGGCCGCCGAGCGCGCCATCCGACAGATCGGCCGCATCGAGGACGAATGTCCCGCTGCCCTGCCGATCGCGCGAGTTCGCGAGGTAGACCTGTCCGAACAGCGCTGCAGCGATGGGCTGGTCCTGGTTCGGCTCCTGAGAGCCGACAAGCCCCGGCAACGCGCCCAGTGCAAGCGCGGCAGTGAGCGCCGCCCTTGCGACCGTTCCGCTGGGTCGCATCCGGACCCAGCCTACGCCATGCGGGCGGCCCGAGGCGATGCCTCAGCGGACGATATAGAGGGCCTTCGCGGGGATCGTCCGGATCTCACCGAAGTGGTTGTTTGACCAGCCGAGCACCTGCACGGAGCTGTCCTGGCCGTCCTGGCCGCTGGGGCTGACCCACGCCAGCCGCCCTTCGGCGATCGAGAAACGGCGGAGCGCCGGCGCACCGGGAAGTGGCTCCGGCTCGGCGGAGATCGCGCCGGTCGTCGGGTCGAGCACCACCAGGTGGAGCCGTCCCACGTCCGCGTCGACCTGCTCGCCGATCCAGACCGCGAGTCGCGTCCCGCTGGGGTCGAACTTGGCCTTGAAGGCCGCCGTAAGACCGGAGACGACTGCGACCGGCGTCCCGATTGGCCCGAGCGCCGGAACGTGCGTGGCGTCCGGTTTCGGCGACTTGCCGGGATGCGGGGTTGGTTGCCCGTCTGGCCCGCTCGACCAGCCGTCCAGCACGAGCTGGCCCGTGCCGAGCACCCAATCGAGGCCGTCTGTGCTCGGGACGAGCGTGCCGGACCAGTACGCGACGAAGCGGCCCGTCGGATCGACGACCGGGAGCCACAGGTCGGGGTGTGCAAGGTCGCTCTGCGTGAGCGTCGCGGGATCAAGCAGGAAGGACACCGGATGCGCCTCGGCCGTCGCCGGCGCGCCGCTCGCGTCGGCGTCCGGGGCGGTCGGCGACTCGACGCGACTGGCGAGCACGCGGTCGCCGAGCCAGGTCGAGAAGTAGGTGCCGTGATCGGTCGTCACGGCGGTCGCGGTCTTCTGGCCGCGCGTCCACAGGTACAGGTCCGGCCCGCTCGAGCCGTCGCTGGGCCGGGCGGAGAACGCGAGCCACTTGCCATCCGCCGAGTACGCCGCCTCGCCGACGACCATCACGCCAGACGCGATCTCGACGATCCCATCGGGAACGACCACGGACGGCTCGGGGCTTTCCGGCGCGGGCGTCACGGGCTCGGGCGTCACCGGCTCGCCGGAGGGCATGACTGGGGCATCGGTGGGCGCCGGGGTGACCGCGGGCGTTGCTGGCGGTACATCGACCACGTAGATCCGGTCGGGGGCATTGCCGGCGCCGCGCGCGGCCACCACGAGCTGGGTGTCGTCCGGCGAGACGGTCATGCCAGTCGGGGTTCCGGCAAGGGTGACGGGCCGGGCCGGGTCGTCCTCGATGAGCGGCGCGCAGCTGGGGCGCGTGCGCGGGCAGACCGCGTCGACATCGGCCCGGACGAACTCCCACGAGCCGTTCGCGGCCGAGCGGATGTAGGCCAGTGAACCTGCAGGAATCTCGAACGTGGTCGGCTGCGGCTCGAACGAGTTGATCGCGGCCTGCGAGCCAGGCGGCGTCGCGTTCGGCAATGGGATCGGCCCGCGAAGGATCGAGGCGCCGATCACGACGATCACGAGGAGGGCGCCGGCCGCAGCGCCAAACGGGAGCCCGTGGCGGCGCGCCGGGACGGGGCGGCGACCGCGGTTGCCTCGTGCCTCACGCTCGATCGCGGCCGAGGTGCGCGCCCACAGGTCCCGTGGCGGCTCCGGCGTGCGCTCACGCAGGCCGCGCAGCAGCGCGCGATCGGCGAGGAACGCCTCGCGCTCCTGGGAGCACTCCGCGCACGACTCGTGGTGGCCAGCAAGCCAGGCTTCGTCCTCGATGCTCAGCGGCTCGAGCATCCCGGCGGACGTCAGCGAGCGCGCTCGATCGTGGGCGCTCTCGTCGTCGTGGTGACGGCGGCGGAACGGCAGGGTCATCGGCCGCCCCGCGCTTCCCGGGCGAACTTCGCGTCGAGGTCGGCCTCTGCCGCGGCCTCGGCGTCCTTCTCGGCTGCAAGCGCGCGACGGAGGCTCTCGCGGGCGCGGGTCAGGATCGCGCGTGCCGCGACGTGGCTCACGCCCATCGCCGCGGCGAGCTCCAGCCCGGTCAGGTCATGCAACTCGGCGAGGAGGAGGGCCGCTCGCTGGCGCTCGGGGATCTGTGCGAGTGCCCGCTCCAGTGGGCCTGACAGGCGGAGGTCCAGCGCAAGCCGCTCCGCGGACGGGGCGGCGCCGTGGGACTCGCCCGTCCACGGGACCATCCGGATGATCTTCCGGCGACGGAGCTCGTCGAGCGCGACGCGGTGCGCGATCTGGTACAGCCACGCGCGGGCGTTCTCGTCCTTCTCCAGCGTGTCGTAGTTCTTGTACGCCTTGACGAACGCGTCCTGCGTCAGGTCGGCGGCGAGCTCGGAATCACGGAGCATGCGCACGAGGTACGCGAAGATCTCGTGATGGTGCTTTGCGAACAGCGCCTCGACGAAGGTGTGAGCGGCGTCCTGATCCCAGGCGCGGCTCAACGGGCGGCCGATCGCGATGGACGCCGGCTGGCTGGCGGAGCGTTCGAGCAACGTTTCCTGTCTTCCGTTGTATGGGCCGGAACGA
>JANLSG010000048.1:0-7302 GCA_031362295.1 Chloroflexota bacterium | reverse complement strand
CTGCACGCGCTCAAGTACGACGGCGAGCGCCGCCTCGCGCCGCTGATGGGCGCCGCGATCGCGCGACGCTGGGCGCGCGCGGGTGCCGGCGGTGACGCGCTGGTGCCCGTGCCTGCGAGTCCGGATCGGGTTCGCGAGCGCGGGTACGACCAGGCGGCGCTCCTCGCCGCCGAGGCGGGACGGCGATTGCGACTGCCGGTGCTGCGAGCCCTGGAGCGAACGCGGGCGACCACCGCCCAGTTCGATCTCGACAGGGCGGAGCGCGCGTCCAACCTCGGCGGCGCGTTCCGGGTTCCCGTAAGCGCCTCCGTCGAGGGGAAATGGATCGTCCTCGTCGACGACGTGATGACCACCGGCGCGACGCTCGCGGCGTGTGCGGCCGCGCTCATGGAGGCGGGCGCGCGCGCGGTATCGGCCATCGCGGTGGCGCGCGAGCGATGACGCGCTGCCGCGGCCGGACACCGGCGGTACGATGGACCCGCAGTCGGGAGGTGCGCCATGCGGACCATCGTCAAGGGCAAGAACTACGAGGTCCCCGAGCGGGTCCGCGACTACGCGGAGCGCAAGCTCGGGCGGCTCGGCCGCCTCCTCGACGACCGATCGGATGCCACGGTGGAGCTCTCCGTCGAGCAGCGTCGGAGCGCGCAGGAGTCGCACATCGTCGACGTCACGCTCGTGATCGATGGCCAGACCCTGCGCAGCTCGGCCTCCGCGCCCAGCCACCAGGCGGGCATCGACACCGTTCTCGACAAGATCGAGCGCCAGGCCGTCTCCCATCGCGAGACGAGCCGCGTCCGAAAGTCGGAGGAGACGGTTCGTGGTGGCGGCCGCACGGCCGCGGAGGACGCGAGCCGGCAGGAAGCCGACGACCCGCGCGGTCGGATCGTGAAGACCAAGCGCTTCAACCTCGAGCCCATGTTCGAGGAGGACGCCGTCGCGCGGATGGAAGAGCTCGGGCACTCGTTCTTCGTCTTCGTCAACGCCGAGACCGAGCGGATCGGGATCCTGTATCGCCGGCGCGAGGGTGACTATGGGCTGATCGAGCCGGTCCTCGGCGGCGGCTACACGAAGGGCGGGCCGCCCCGCCGCTCCGGCCCCAACTGACGCCGCGGACGGCCGCGCGCCCCGGGGCGGGCGCGGGGTCGGCAGCCAGTCGCTTCGATCGGCTGAGCCTGCTCGCCGTCACGGCGGTCGCCGCACTGTTGCGACTGCCGGGCATCGACGCACGCGGCCGCTTCGACGCCGACCAGGGCCACGACATGCTCACGTTGGTGGCATTCACGCGAGATGGCGTGGTGCCGCTGCTGGGTCCGCGAACGTCGGTGGGCGACTTCCACCACGGGGCGTTCTACTACTTTCTTCTCGCGCCGGCGGCGGCCCTGTCGAATGGCGATCCGGTCGCGGTCACGGCCTTCCTGGCGCTCATCGGGATCGCCGCGGTCGCAGTCACGTGGTGGCTCGCACGTGCGATCGGCGGCTCGACCGCGGGCGCCGTCGCGGGCATGCTCCTTGCCGTCTCTCCCGCCGCGATCGACGAATCGACCTTCATCTGGAACCCCAACCCGATCGCGCTCTTCGCGGTCCTGGCGCTCGCCGCCGCGTGGAAGGCACGAACCGGCGGGAGCGAGGGCCGGCGCATCTGGTGGTGGGCGGTGGCGCTCGGGTCCGCGGGCGCGGTCATGCAGCTGCACGTGCTCGGCGTCGTATTCCTCGTGGCGATCGTCGCGTTGTGCCTGATCGAATTGCGTCACGACGGGCGCGTCGCGCTTGGCCTCGCGGGCGGCGTGGCTCTGATCACGCTCCTGTTCCTGCCGCTGATCGTTCACGAGCTCCAGAACGACTTCCTCGAGACACACCGCGTGCTCGACTACCTCAAGGCCGGCGACGAGGGCCCCGCCGGCGGCCCGATCTCCGCGTTGGCGTTCACGCTGCTGCGGGTCGTCGGCTGGCCGCTGGTCGGGCTCGTGACCGACGTCCCGGCCGCGGCCGCGATCCTGTTGGCCGTGACCGTGGGCCTCGCCGCGATCGGCCTCCTGCGTGCGCGTGGCCTCGAGGCGACCGGCCTGCGCTGGCTGCTCGCGATCCTGGCGTGGAGCACGGTGGCCCTCGCATTCGCTGCGCCGTCGCTGCAACGGGTGGTCGCCGGCCTCCCGAACGACCACTACCACGCCTTCCTCGACCCGATCGTGGTGATGCTCATCGCCATCCCGGCCGCGCACCTGTTCGACGGGGCGCTCAAGGTCTGGCGCGCGGACCACCATCCGGGTGCGGCGCTCGCCGGTCTCGCCGTCGCCGCGGGCCTCGCGGTGCTGGTGACGGTCGAGCTCGGGCGCAAGCCCCCGCACGTCGATCCCGACGGCGGCTGGCCTGCCATGCAGACTGCCGGGGTGCGAATCGCGACATACGCGGCGGGGCGGCCGGTGCTCCTCGTCGGCCTGCCGGACTTCAAGCTTCCGGACGCAATCGGGTTCCCGATCGAGCACGCAGGCGGCCAGATCGGCTTTCGCATCGATCTCAACGGTTTCCCAGAGGACTCGGATCCCATCGTGGTCGCATGCGATCGGCTCTTCGAGGTCGCTATCGGAAAGCCATGCGGCGGTCCGGCCGAGGATGCGTACATGGCGACCCTCACCTTGCTGGGGTCGGGTCCGGACGGGATCCCGCCGCACGTCGTCGAGCGGTTTGACGCTTCGCCGCGCACGGCGATTTCGATCTACAGACCATGAGCCGCAACATCATCGGTGGGCTGCCGCTGCTGACGATCCTCCAGCGGCGCCAGCGGATGCTCGATCGGACGCTGCGGCTGGCGTTCATCGTCGTGCTCGTCGTGTTCACGATTCTCCGGCCGGTACCTGCCGGTGACGCGCACGCGTACTGGGCGGTCGATCTCGCGAACCCGTACACGCGCCCCGTCGCGACGCAGGACGCGTTCACCTACCCGCCGCCGGCGGCGCTGTTCTTCGCCGTGCTGGGCCAGCTGCCGTTCGAGGTCTTCGAGGCCCTCTGGACGCTCCTGATCGGGTTCGCGCTGCTGTGGCTGACCGGGCCATGGGCGCTGGCATTCCTCGTGCTGCCCGTCGTCGCCTCGGACTTGTACCTCGGCAACATCCACGTCCTGCTCGGCGCGGCGGTCGTCGGTTCGCTCCGACGGCCGGGCCTATGGGCCATCCCGCTGCTCACGAAGCCGAGCGTCGGCGTGGGCCTGCTCTGGTTCGTGGTTCGCAAGGAGTGGGGGCGCCTCGCAATTGCGCTGGGTGTCACGGCGGCGCTTGCTGCTCTCGCCTTCGTGCTCGCCCCGAACCTCTGGAGCCAATGGATCGACTACGTGCTGGGCACCGGGCTCTCACCAAACATCGGCACCGCCTACGCCGTCCCGATCCCGTTCCTCATCCGCCTGCCCGCCGCCGCGCTCCTCGTGATCTGGGGCGCCCGTACGAAACGACCCTGGACGCTCCCGACCGCCGCGATGCTCGGCCTGCCGGTCCTGTGGCTGGTCGGCCTGGCAATGCTGGCCGGCGCCTTCGCAGTCAGCGCCTGGGGCCCCCTCCGCGACCAAGCCCGCCGCTGGACAGCCACGCGCCGCTGAACTTGGGGTCGGGGCGGCACCTGCCCGGGGCCCGGCTGCGGCGGCCTTCGCGGGCCCCACCCTTCGCTTTTGGGTGCCCGTGAACGCCCAATGATCATTCCTGGCACTTTCAGCGGTATTTTGGGGAGCCGAGGCGGGCGGATGCGTTCCTCAGCCTCAGATTCGTGCGGCGCCACGCTCGCTGAAAGTCCGCGAAGGGTGCGTTCGGCCGCCCGCAGCCCCGGATCGAAGCCGAATCAACCCCAAACCCCCAAGAATGATCATCGCGCGACCATCGGGGGGGGATCTCGGCCGCTCAGGCCGCGCGACAGTCGCACCGAAGGGGCGTGGGTCGCAAGGGCGGGAACCGCCGACGGCGGGCCGATGTGCCGCAATGACGAACGCCGGCGCCCCGCGCGCCGGCGTCCGTCTGCCCCTATTGGCCAAGGGCGTGGAGGCCACCCTCGGCGTGGTGTTCAGCTGGTCAGAAGCCGTCCGTCGATCGAACGGGCCGCAGTCGCGGCGCGGATTGGGGTCGAGGGTCGGTGGCCACGCGACCGCCGCTGGCGACGAGCGCCGGACGGGGGACGATCGGGCCGTTCATGGCGGGAGCGAGGTGGCGGCCATTCTGCTGGCCCACCTCGGCGCGTTGCAGGTGGCTGTTGTCGGAGAACGCTCCGCCGAGCCGGCGCATGCGGACCGCGAGGTAGTACTCCATGACCTGGCGGACCTGCGCCTCGCTGAGCGCCTCGTCGGCACGGAGGGCGTATTCGACACGCGCCGTCGGGTTCTGGACGCCGCCGCCGATAAGCCCGAGGTACTGCGGGCCGTCATCGTTCTCGCCGAGCTCGCGCAGCCCGCGGGCGAGCTTCGTGGCCGTACCAAGCGACGGCATGCGGTCACCGCGGACCAACCGGGAGATCGTCGAATGATCGACGCCCGACTGCTGCGCGAGCTGCCGCTGCGACATCTTCTTGGCCTTCAGCTGGGCACGCAGCCACTCGTTGAAGGCACGACCGTTGGTACGCGTCATGCCCGGATATTCGACCGACCCCGGCCAGGACTGTATCCCCCGTTCGTACATGGTTCTGCGGACTGATGGCGACCGCCCGGAAAATAGTGCTGGTCGGTCCGGTGGGGTCCGAAATCGAGGTGTGCGGAGCGCTGATGTCGCCCGAATCTCGCGGCCGGAATCGCCCCTAACGCCCTGGACGATGGCTCGTTCTGAGAGGTACCAACGGGCACATCGGCAACTCGCCGAACCATCAACCGGACCCCAATGGAGTCACTCGCAATGCGAGACACCGCCTCGTTCGAGAAGATGCCCCTCTTCGAGAAGATGCCGTTCGACACGGAGCCCACCGACACGGATTAGGCCCGTGTCGGCGCGCTGCGCCAGTCCTATCGACCCTCGGAGCCCACCGGGGGTCGTTCGATTCACTGAGCAGTCAGGCGGGCCCTGGGGTGATGCCGACGCCGCGTCGCTTGCCGGAGATCGCGTAGGCGATCGAGCCGAGGATGATGATCGTCAGCACGCTGATCGCCCGGTCCACCAGCGTGATGGCCAGGGCGTCGGTCTGCGAGACCCCGTAGAGGATCGTGAGCAGGCCCACGATGCCGGTCTCGACGACGCCAATGCCCGCGGGCGTCAGCGGCACGGCGGTCAGCAGCGACGCCGACAGCGCTATGAAGAACGCACCGCTGATTCCGAGGTGGGCCGTGGGTAGCCCGAGGGCCTGCACGACCAGGTACAGCCGCGTCGCCTCCGTCGCCCAGATGAGCCCCGTGACGATCACGAGCCGCGGCAGCGCCGACAGGCCGATCGAGGCGAAGACGCCCTCCTCGAACCGGTCGTAGAACTCGAGGACCTTGTGCGGCAATGGCAGCCGGGTGATGATCCGGCGCCCGAAGTTGCGCATGGTCAGCAGGCCGCCGGCGAGCGCGAGCACGAACACCACGCCGATCGCAAACACGATCTGGACGTCGGCTGGTAGCCCGCTCCGGAACGACACGAAGCCCGCCGCGAGGCCGAGCACGACGATGGCGAACAGGTCCAGCACGCGCTCGATGAACACGGTCCCGAACGTCCGCGACAGCGACACCGGGCTGTTGATCTTGAGCAGGTACGCGCGATAGACGTCGCCCAGCTTGGCCGGCACGAGGCAGTTCACGAGCCAGGACAGGAAGATGATCTCCGTCGCGTCGCGGATCTTGATGTTGAACCCGCTTCGGCGGACGAGCATCGCCCAGCGCAGGCCGCGCAGCGGGAAGCCCACGTAGAAGATCGTGAACGCCGCGAGCAGCAGCAGCGGATTCGCGCCGAGGATCTTGTCCGGCAGCTCCTCCAGCTTGAACCCTGGCAGGCTCTTGACGAACAGTGCGAGCAGCGCGATCGGCAGGACGAGCGAGATGATCGTCCGGGGCTGGCGGAGCCGCTTGGTGAGCGAGATCTGATCCGGCCGGACCTCGGCCTCCCCGTTGGCGTCTGTCATCGGCTTGCCATGGGCGGTTGCATGCGGACGCGGCCGCGGCCGCGAGCGCGCTGCACGAGCTTCGCCGCGGGGCCGATGAGCCGCACGTAGGCCGATGCGCGCCCCGTGAGCAGCTCCAGGGGGCCCGCCAGGGCGGCGCGCAGGCCTTCCGGCGTGGATGGGTCCCCCGACAGGATCGTGGCCGCCACGCCCAGCTCCATCGTCGTGTGCGCGTCCGAGACGGCCACGCCCGGCACGCCGGCGTCCAGCGCGAGCTTCGACGCGAGCCCATTGCCGTCGCCGAACAGCAGCCGCGCGTTCCAGGCCTCGATCCAGTCGACGGCCCTCGCGAGCATGTCGAGCTCCGCGGACGCCCCGCGACCCACGGAGCCGCGAAAGCGATCGAAGGGATGCGCCATGCCAACGAGCCCACCCTGCGCCCGCACGGCAGCGACGGCCTCCGCCGGCGTGAGCCCCGGCATGATCGCCTCGCGCAGGAACACGCCGATCAGGTCGCCGGCGGTGGTGCGGATCTCCTGGCCCACGAGCACGGTGAGGCCGGGTGCCTCGGTCGCGGCTCGGGACTGGGCCTCGAGCGCGCCATCGATCCGGTCATGGTCGGTGATCGCGAGATGGGTGATCCCGCGCGCTGCGGCGGCGCGGATGACGGCGGAAGGGGTCGCCAGCGAGTCGAAGCTCGCCGACGTGTGGCAGTGAAGGTCGATGAAGACGCGGTGGCCCGGCGCGTCGATGGCCGGCAACGGCTGCAGGATCGGCCTGCTAGATGCTCTGGACGAGCGACTTCTTGAAGAAGTCGTAGTGCTTCAGTGCCTCGCCGGTGCCCAGGGCGACGCAGTTCAGGGCGTTCTCCGCGACGTGGCAGGGAACGCCGGTGACCTGGGTCAGCAGCTTGTCGATGTTGCGCAGCAGCGCGCCGCCCCCGGACATGACCATGCCCTTGTCGATGATGTCGCTGGAGAGCTCCGGCGGGGTCTGCTCGAGGACGTGGCGCACCGCGGCGACCAGCTGCTGGAGCGGCAGCTCGATGGCCTCCATCACCTCGGACGAGGTGATCGGAATGGTCCGCGGCAGGCCCGCGATCAGGTCGCGCCCGCGAACCTCCATGGACAGCTCGCGCTCCAGCGGGAGCGCCGTCCCGATCGTGATCTTGACTTCCTCGGCGGTGCGCTCGCCGATCATCAGGTTGTACTTCTTGCGGATGTACGAGGTGATGAACTCGTCGAACCGGTTGCCGCCAACGCGGAG
>JANLSG010000047.1:0-4470 GCA_031362295.1 Chloroflexota bacterium | reverse complement strand
CCGCCACATGATCGAACTCGAAACCCCGCAGATCGAGCCCGTCGAGGAAGTCGGCACGTACGCCAAGTACGAGGTCGGACCCCTGCAGGCCGGCTATGGCGTGACCCTCGGCAACGCGCTCCGGCGCGTCCTCCTGTCGTCCCTCGAAGGGGCGGCGGTCACGTCGCTCCAGATCCGCGACGTCTACCAGGAGTTCTCCACGATTCCAGGCGTCAAGGATGACGTCACCCAGATCGTGCTCAACGTCAAGAAGCTGCGCATGAAGAGCTTCGCGACGCACCCGGTCCAGCTCCGCCTCACCAAGAGCGGCGCCGGCCCGGTCCTCGCCGCGGACGTCATGGAGTCGGCGGACGTCGAGATCGTCAACCGCGACCTCGTGCTCATGACCCTCGACTCGGACGACGTGACCATCGACATGGACATGACCGTCGAGCGCGGCGTCGGCTACCTCGGCGTCGAGCGCACGGAGGCGCTGCCGATCGGCGTGATCGCGGTCGACGCGATCTTCACGCCGGTTCGCAAGGTCAACTACTGGGTCGAGAGCACGCGCGTCGGCCAGGTGACCAACTTCGACAAGCTCACCATCGAGATCGAGACCGACGGCACGATCGGGCCGGAGGAGGCGCTCAGCCGCGCCGCCTCGATCCTCATCGAGCAGTTCCGGCCCTTCGTCACGATCGGGCAGGCCACGATGGCCGCCGACCGCGGCGTCCCCGGCATCCCGCAGCTGCCGCCGAACATGCTCGACATGCCCATCGAGGAGCTCGACCTCCCGATGCGGGCGTACAACTCCCTCAAGCGCAACAACATCGTCAAGGTCGGACAGCTCCTCCAGCTCAAGGACGAGGACCTGCTCCGGATGCGCAACTTCGGCAAGAAGTCGCTTGACGAGATGAAGGAGCGGCTGCGCATGCGCGGCTTCATCCTCCCCGAGACGGAGCCGTCCGAGTTCGAGGCCGACGAGGCCGAGGACGACGCCCCGTTCGAGGACGAGGACGCCTGAGCCATGTCCTCACACCGCATCGACGGCCGGAAGCTCGGAAGGAGCGGCGGCCACCGAACCGCGCTCTACAAGAACCTCATGGTCTCGGTGTTGCGCTATGAGCGCGTGAAGACCACCGAGGCGAAGGCCAAGGAGATCCAGGGCCGCGTGGAGAAGGCCATCACGCTCGCGAAGCGCGGTGACCTGACGGCCCGACGTGCGATCGTCGCGCAATTCCCCAATGAGCCGCTCGTCGTGACCAAGCTGTTCGACGAGATCGGACCCAAGTACGCCGACCGATCATCTGGCTTCACCCGCATCGTCAAGCTTGGCCCTCGGGCCGGCGACGCGGCGGAGATCGTCCAGATCGAGCTGGTATAGATAGGGTCAATACAAACCCCGTCGCCGTCAGGCCGGTTCAGGCCAAGGCGCGAGTGAGCACCCGAGCGAGCGCACCCCAAGGTGCGTGAGCGAGGGAGCGGAGCGAGCAACGCAGGCATGGGCCGGGCTGGTGGTGACTACAAGCAGGGATCCGAGAGGGTCCGCCGTGATCCCGCCGAAAGGCGGTTCAAGGCCACGGTCGAATATGACGGCACGGAGTTCTCTGGGTTCCAGATCCAACTGGGATCCAGGACCGTCCAGGGAGAGCTCGAGGCCGCGCTGGCCCGCCTGTCAGGTGGGATTCGCCAGCCGGTCATGGGCGCCGGACGGACCGACGCCGGGGTGCATGCAACGGGCCAGGTGATCGCATTCACCTACCCGGGCAGGCTCTCGGCAACGGCCCTGATGGAGGCGCTCAACGGGATGCTCCCGCCGGATGTCGCGATCAGCGGCCTTCGACGGGCACCCGCAGGGTTCAACCCACGCTACGCGGCCCGCTACCGGGAGTACCGGTACACCATCTGGAACGGACCGCGCAGCCCGCTTCGAGAGCGAACGTCGCTCTGGGTGCGGTCGGAGCTGGACGTCACCGCGATGGCGGAAGCCGGGTCGGCCTTCGAGGGCCGGCACGACTTCAGTCCCTTCGGTGGAGCCGATCCCCAGCCGGTCCGGACCGTGCATCGGCTCCGGGTCCGGCGACAGGGATCGACGGTCACGATCGACGTGCGAGCCGACGCCTTCCTGCGCGGCATGGTTCGACGGATCGTCGCGACCCTGCTGGAAGTGGGAATGGGTCACCTGGAGGTCTCGGCCGTGCCGGGGCTCCTGGAAGCCGGGAGACCGGCCCTCGCAGGCGCAGCGGCGCCGGCGCGGGGGCTCTGCCTCCGGCGGGTCGTCCTCGGACGACGGACAGACAGGACAGGCAGCGACATGGCTACAGGACACGAGGACTGATGAACGACAAGACGTATAGCGCCAGAGCGAGCGAGATCGAGCGCCATTGGTTCGTCGTTGATGCGACGGATCAGACGCTTGGTCGCCTTGCCACGCGCGTCGCGTTCGTCCTCGCCGGCAAGCACAAGCCCACCTGGTCGCCGAACCTCGACGGTGGCGATCACGTGATCGTCCTCAACGCCAGGAAGATCACTGTCTCAGCGGCGAAGCTCACGACCAAGTCGTACGCGCGCCACAGCGGTCACCCGCAGGGCTTCAAGGAGGAGGCGCTCGGCAAGCTGCTGGAGCGCCGTCCCGAGGAGGTCATCCGTCGGGCGATCAAGGGCATGCTGCCCCACAACCGGCTCGGCGCACAGCAGATCCGCAAGCTGAAGGTCTACGCCGGTTCCGACCATCCCCATCAGGCGCAGCTGCCTGAGCCGCTCGCCTGACGGAGAAGACACTGCATGGCCACTGCACCTGAGTTCAATTCCGGCACCGGCCGCCGCAAGACGGCCGTCGCACGCGTTCGGCTGATGCCGGGCGAGGGCGAGATCGTGATCAACGGCCGCTCATTCGTGGAGCACTTCGGTGCCGCCATCGACGAGGCCGAGGTCAGGATGCCGTTCCGGGTGACGAACACGGACGGGCGCTTCAACGCGATGGTCAAGGTCGAGGGCGGCGGCGTGAACGGCCAGGCCGGCGCCGTGCGCCACGGCATCGCCCGCGCGCTGCTCGAGCTTGACGAGGGCCATCGGCTCGTGCTTCGCAAGGAGGGCCTCCTCACCCGCGATCCGCGGATGAAGGAGCGCAAGAAGTACGGCCTCAAGCGCGCACGCAAGGCGCCGCAGTACACCAAGCGCTAGCCGGCGCAGTACCTCGGGCGGGGGTCGCCCGAGCTCCCGACGCGGTAGGCTCCCTCGCGTGAGCGACTCCCTCTTCGATCAGTACAAGGCCGCGCTCCGGCGCGGGCACGTCGCCGCGCTCGCGGGCGAGCTCGAGGCGGCGCTCGGCGCGTACCGCTCCGCCGAGGAGCTGGTGCCCGAGCGAGCCCTCCCGATCGCGAGCCAGGGCACGGTCCTGCATCGGCTGGATCGATGGGAGGAAGCCGCAGAGGCGTTCGACCTCGCGCTCCGGATGGCGCCCGATGACGAAGCCGCCCTGCGCGCCCGTGCGCGTGCTCGCGACGAGCGCGGCCTGCGGTCCGGCGCGGCGGCGGACTTCGAGCGCCTTGCGTTCGTGCTGGACGTGGCCGGTCGCTCGGCGGAGGCGGCCGACGCCGCCCGACGCGCAGCGGAGCTGGAGCCCTCCGCCGCCAGGGACGCACTCGCCGAGCGGCTCAGCGTCGCAGCCGCGCACGCTGCTGACCTCATGCCAGCCCGGCCGGCGCCGACAACCTACGAGTTCACGGCGGCCGACGCGGAGCCCGCGTTCGAGCCGCAGCCGGAGCCCGCGCCGGAGCCAGCGCCAGAGTCGGATGCCGAGCCCGAGGTCATGAGCGCGGCGTCGATCGCGCTTGCCGCGCGAATCGCGGAGCTGGGGACGCAGCCCAAGTGGGTCGACATGAGCGACCGGTCGATCGGCGCGGCCGGCGAGGATGGCGAGGGACAGTCCTGGCCGCCGGTGGACCTGCCTTCGCCTCCGCCGCCGCCCATCGAGGGGCCACCGCCGGACCCCGAGACGCTGCTCGCCGAGGCCGCGGCGCTGATCGCCGAGGGTGACACCGCCACCGCACGGGACAAGATGTTGATCGCGGTGATGGTCCATCGCGAGGCCGGGCGCCTCGACGCCGCACTGGAGGTGTGCCTCCAGCTGCTCACGACGGCGCCGGGCGACCCGCAGGTCCACCTCGCGATCGCGAACCTCCAGCTCGATCGAGGCTGGACCGCCCTCGCGACGGAGAAGATCGAACTCCTCCTCCGATTGACGGCGCTGACCGGCGACACGCAGGCCGAAGCGGACGTCCACGGTCTCGCCTCCGAGCGGTTGCGCGACGACGCGATGAGCTCCAGCTCCGCTCGCTGAAACCAGTCGCAAACCGGTCCGCAGACCCGGCGGACGGCCGTTCGGCGGAGCTCGCGCGGTACACTCCCCGCGCATGCCGCAGCTCCTCGCGTCGATCCTGGATCAGGTCCGCCCGGCGGCCATCCTGGACATCGGGATCACGGCGCTCC
>JANLSG010000036.1:0-3946 GCA_031362295.1 Chloroflexota bacterium | reverse complement strand
TGCCCAGCGACGTGGCGGTTGGGCCGGATGGGCTCGAGGATGGTTGGCTGGCGGCGTCGGGCAGCTTCGACAGCGCGAACGCGCCGATGCCGACGACCGCCACGGCGATCGCGGCGGCGAGCGCAAAGCGGCGATTTCGGTTCATGGTGGCAAACCTCGTCATCTGAAGGGCGAGGCGCCGCTGCGGGACGCGTTCGATCCGATCGAAGACCCCGAGGAACACGCGATCCGGCATCTCTGACGGACCCTCGGCGTAGAACCGATCCAGGACGCGCTCGATGTCGTGGTCACGCGTCATGCCGGTCGTCCTCCGATTGCAGTCACTCTGGCGTCAGCGTCCAACGCAGCGCGCATCGCACGGTGGGCGTGGTGGAGTCGGGAGCGCGCCGTCCCGACCGGGATGCCGAGGATCTCGGCGATCTCGGCCGGTTCGCGGCCCTCGTAGTGGCGCAGCGCGAGCAGGGCTCGTTGCTGCGGTGAAAGTCGACGGAGGCCCCGCTCGAGCTGGTCCCGATCGGCCACGGACAGGAAGTCGTCCGTGGTGGTCGGGACGTCGATCGGCAGGACGCGAAGGTTGGCGACGCGGCGGCGGTCACGCGCCGCCTCGACGACACAGGCGCGGACGACGAGGCGATGGAGCCAGGCGTCGAATCGGTCCGGATCGCGGAGTCCTGACAGGTCGCGCCAAGCGATCACCAGCGCTTCCTGCAAGGCATCCTCGGCCCGATCGACGTCACGGAGGATCCGCTGAGCGAGCGCGTAGAGACGGTCCCCACGGCTGCGGATCAGGTCGGCATACGCCTCCCGGTCACCGTGCCGTGCCGCCTCGACGAGATCGCGATCCACCGGCTCCGTTCCTCGATGGCGCCCAGCGGGGGCGCTGTCCGAGCCCTATGGGAGGCTCCCGCGGGTCAGCGTTCAATCTACGCGTTGTCGATTCGTCGGGATCAGCGAAGGGGGCATGTAGCCGGTCCCGGGCGGGCCCCACGAGGCGGCGGCAAAGGGCTCCTACCGGTCCGACTTCGTGACCTTTGGCCTCTCCCTCGGCGCGCCATTCCGGCCATCCTCGTGCAGAAAGCAATGTCAAGAGCGAGAGCATCCACCATGAAGCAACGCCTCACCGCCGTCCTCACCGCCGCCTTCCTCCTTGCCGCGTGCGGCGGATCGCCGGTGGCGCCCACCCTCACGCCCGCAGCCGATGTCAAGGTTGCCCTGACCGACACCATGCGCATGGATCCGGCCGAGCTGCGGGTGCGGGTCGGCGTGCCGGTCACCTTCCAGGTCACCAACACCGGCAAGATCGAGCACGAGTTCTACATCGGGAGTGAGGCGGAGCAGACGGCGCACGACGCCGAGATGCTGGCAGGGCCCATGCACGAGCACCTGCAGGGCGTCGGCGTCGCCGCCGGCGAGACGCGCGAGCTCAGCTATACCTTCGAGCGAGCGGGCACGGTCTTCGCTGGCTGCCACGTGCCCGGGCACTACGCGGCTGGCATGGTCGCCACGATCGTCGTCACCGCGTAGCGGTAGTCCCGGACGATCCCGCTTGACATGTGACTAACAAGTCACATATTGTCGGGACCGTGGACGACTCGACGGCTCCGGCGTTCCGGGCGCTGGCCGACCCGAGTCGACGGTTGCTCCTGGACCAGCTCTTCGAGCGTGACGGCCAAACGCTCGGCGAGCTCTCGGCCCATCTGCCGGCGATGACCCGCTTTGGGGTCATGCGGCACCTGGACGTCCTGGAGACGGCCGACCTGATCACGACGCGGAAGGACGGGCGCGAGAAGCGCCACTTCCTCAACCCCGTCCCGATCCGGCGCATCCACGACCGTTGGATCAGCAAGTACGCGGCGCCCGTCGTCGGAACGATGAGCGCCATCAAGAACCACCTGGAGGCACCACCGATGGCCGTCCCACCGGACGAGATCGAGCACGTCTACAGCATCTATATCAATGCCGACCCGGATCGGGTTTGGCGCGCCATCACCGATGGAGACGAGACCGCCCAGTACTACTACGGCACGCGCGTCAACTCCGACTGGACGGTCGGCTCGCGAGTGAGCTACGACTACCCGGACGGGACGGTTGCGGCCGACGGCGAGGTCCTCGTCTTCGAGCCGACGACGCGCCTCGAGATGACGTTCCTGGCGCGCTGGGATCCCGAGGTCGAGGCCGAAGGCCCCATCACCCACTTCTGGGAGCTGGAGCCCGAGGACGGCGCGACCAAGCTGACGGTGACCTCACGCGGCCTCAAGCGAGGCTCCAAGACGGCCGCGAGCTTCGGCAGCGGGATCACCTGGATCGTCTCGGGGCTCAAAACCTTCGTCGAGGGTGGCCGGGCGGCCGTCGCCGCCGGCTGAGCCCATCGCTGACCGCTTGGGGCGCTGGCTGGCTGGTAGGCTCGCCGCCGTGGCGAGCCTTCCTGCATTGATCCCCGGCGATGGAGGGCTCGGGTCGCGCTCCTACCTGCTCGTGGTCCAGAACGCCGCGACGCGACTGATCGCTCGCTCAGAATCGTGATTCGCCGGCCCGCGCGGCTACTTGCGCTGCTTGCGCCAGCGGTGGTCATCCTCGTTGCTGCGGCGGCTACGCCTGCGACCGAGTTCCTCGTCGGCACCCAAGGCGACGTCGGCCTCTACCTGGAGCGGGCGCGCGCGTTCGCGGACGGCCAGGTGCCGTATCGCGACTTCCCGTTCGAATACCCACCCCTGGCCCTCGTGCCGATAACCGTCCCGTACGCGATCCGGCCCGGCGCGGCGATCGAGGTCGACCAGTACCGGTGGCTCTTCGCGGGCTGGGAGGCGGGCCTCATGGTCGCGCTCGGCTTCGTCCTCACCCGCATCCGGAGCCTCGGAGGACGCGTCGATCATGGTCCGGGCGACGAGGGGCTCATCAGCGTCGGCGCACGGCTCACGGCGTTGTCGATCGGCGCCGCCCTCGCACTTACGTGGCGCTTCGACCTGTTCCCGGCGTTGCTCGTCACGGTGGCCGTCTGGGCGGCGCTCGCCGGGCGAGCGACGGTCGCCGGCATCGCGCTCGCCCTCGGCGTGCTCGCGAAGCTGTACCCCATCGCTGTATTGCCGGCGCTTGCCGCCGGCTGGCTCGCGCCATTCGACGGGCAACGCGTCCTCAGGCTCGCACTGGCCGTGGCGGCGACGATCCTGCTCGGAATGTTGCCATTCGTCGCGCTGGCCGGACCGGCTGCCTTCGACTTCCTCGGATATCAGGTGGGCCGCGGCCTCCAGATCGAGTCCATCGGCGGCGGGATCGCGCTCCTCGTCGGGCTCCTGACCGGCCAGGCGCCGGAGCTTTCCTACGGCTACAGCGCCGTGCAGGTCGATGGACCGCTGGCCGGCACCATCCTGGCGATCCTGCCGCTGCTCACCGTCGCCGGGTTTGGGCTGCTCGCGTGGCTCGCCTGGCGTCGCATCCATGCCGAAGCCGCGACCGGGGCCAGGGTCCGGGCGAGCACGGTGGTCACGTTGGCGGGCGCCTCCGTGCTCATGTTGCTGGTGACCAGCAAGGTCTACTCGATCCAGTACGTGGTGTGGATCGTGCCGTTCGCGGCGTTGTTGCCCCGCCGACAGTTCTGGCTCGCCCTCGCGATCGTCGCCCTGACGATGCCCATCCACCCGCTGCTGTACCGCGACCTGGTCAGTCAGATGGCGCTGCCGATCCTCGTCCTGAACGCGAGGAACGCGCTGCTCGTGGTGCTGACCGCGTGGGTCATCGGTGGACTGGTGAGGCGGGAGATGGCGCGCCCGGCGGGACTCGAACCCACGACCTTCAGGTCCGCAACCTGACGCTCTATCCGCTGAGCTACGGGCGCACGATGCCGGTCCCGAATGTAGCGGGAACTGGCGGAGAGGGGGGGATTCGAACCCCCGATGGAGTTTCCCCCATAGCGGTTTAGCAAACCGCCGCACTAGGCCTCTATGCGACC
>JANLSG010000019.1:0-16163 GCA_031362295.1 Chloroflexota bacterium | reverse complement strand
CCTGCTTGTCGAGGATCTGCTTGAACACCTTGCCCATGCCCGGGCGCATCAAATCACGTGCCGCCTCGTCGGCGTCACGGTCGCGCCGGCGGATGCGCGCCGCCTCGCGCGCATCGACGTCATTGCGTTCCTGATCTCGCGGCTCCCCGGGCTCGTCATGCATCGCCGGATCGTCCGACGGCAGGCCGTTCCCGTCAACCGCCTCGGGTAGGCTCTGGGCATGCCCGCCAAGCCGCCGCCCTCGGAGAACGCGCTGAAGCGAGAGCGCGCAGGAACGTACCGGACACTTGACGGCCGGTTCACGGTGGAGCAGTCGTCGAGCGGCTGGCTCGTGCTCGATGCCGAACAGGCCGACGACCTCGGACTCCCACTCGCTCGGGGCCCGTTCGCGACGCTCGACGACGCGAAGGCTGCGCTCGCCGACGCGCGCAGTGGGCCTGCCCCCACCTCCGACTTCCTGCGACGCGCCCCGACGCCCGTTCGCAGCAAGGCACGCTTGCGCGCGGTACCGGACGCAAGTCCGACGAGCAAGCCGGCGGCCAAGAAGCCCGCGGAGGCCAGGCCAGCGCGACCGCCGAAGCCGGCGAAGCTGCCGGTCGTCATTCGCGAGATCCGAGCCGTCGACGGCGACGCGCTGCGCGCGCTGTGGACGGCCGCGGGGTTCCGCCTGCTCGGCGACGATGACCTCGGGCTGGCGCGGCTGGCGCGTCGGAACCCCGGGCTCGTCCTCGTCGCGGCGGAAGGCACCCGGGTCGTCGGGACCGCGCTCGGGACGTGGGACGGCCGGCGGGGCTGGATCTACCACGTCGCCGTCGCCCCGAGCCATCGGCGGCAGGGGATTGCCACCCGCCTCATCGATCAGGTCGAGGAGGGACTGCGTGCGCTCGGCTGCCGGAAGGTCAACGTGATGGTCCGGCCGGACAGCGACGGCGGGGCTGACTTCTGGTCCGCTCGAGGCTACGACGCAGGGGCCTCGACCCAGTTCGGCAGGGAGCTCGCCCCGGACTGAGGTGGCGCTCGGTCAGCGGTTGTCCTCGTCGGGCCGCGGAAACACGGCGGTCAGGGAGGCCATGAACCGCCTGACGCGAGTGATGGCGTTGACCGCGAGGATCACGAAGGCGATCGCGAGCCCCGCGAGCCCGCCGAGGCCGGCGACCGCCCCGTCATGCGTGGCCAGCATGAGCAGGACCGCCACGAGCGCGCCGGCTACCACGGAGCACAGCATGCCGATCATGCCGGGGGTCGTGGTGAAGCCGTGCAGGAGGCTCCCGATCGGTGTCGGGTTGACTGGCCCGTACACGGCAAGGACCGATGCAGCGTCATCGTGATGCGCGCTCGTGAAGTAGGGTTCGAGGCCGGGCACCATCTGCAGGTAGGCATGCCGGAGCCGGCCCATGCCCTGGAGGTAGCGCATGTCCTCCTGGCTGGTCGCGCCCATCCGGCCCAGGCTCGCCAGGCCGACGAACAGGTCGACGGACAGGATGACCGCGGCGACGATCAGGAATGGGTCGGTGAACCCGGTCGCGGTAGCGACGAGCCCGAGGCCGAACAGGGTCGTCGAAAGGAACGCGAGGAACATGCCGGCGCGGGCGAATGACTCGTTGTATACGAGCGCGCGTGCCGAGAGGAGGCTCCAGTGCTCGGTGGTGAGAATCGTCAGGGCTCGCGGATCATCGATCGGCGCTGACGACGGACCCGCGGGCGCCTGCGGGGTCGATCCGATCGGCATCTCGGCCGGGGGCGTCGAAATCGAGCGTTCGTCCATGGTCCTCCCTCGAGTCGCTCAGCCGCCTGAAACCGCCGGGATGACGTGCACCACGGCATCGCCGGGAACCGGCGTCGCGAGGGTAGCGCGCTGGCCGGCCACGAAGATGTTCAGGTGCGTGCGGATGCTGGGTCCGGCGTCGAGGAGGCGGTTTCGGATCCCGGGGACCTGGGCCTCAAGGTCCGCGATCAACTCCGCGACCGTCGCGCCATGCGCGTCCACGCGGCGCGGCGTGCCGGGGAACAGCACCACGAGCGAACGCGGCAGGTGAACGTCGGCCATCGTCGTGGGTCGCGAGCGGGCGTCAGCCGACGACCGCCACCTCCACCGACCAGATTGCCGGCAGGTTGTCCGCGATGAGCCGCCAGCTGCGGCCCTCGTCCCGGCTGCCGTACAGCTGACCGGTGCTCGTCCCGAAGTAGACGCCCACGGGGTCCAGGCGGTCCACGGCCATCGCCTCGCGAAGCACGCCGACGAAGGCGTCGTGCGTCGGCAGGCCATCGTCACTGCGGATCCACGAATCACCCCCGTCGTTCGTTCGCCACACGGCGGCGTGGCCGTCCACCATGAGGCGGCCGTCCTGGGGCTCGGTGAGCGGGATGGTCCAGACGGTGTTCGGATCCCGGGGATGGGCGCCCATGGGAAAGCCGAACTCGGTGGGCAGGCCCGCCGTGATCTCCTCCCACTGCTTCCCGCCGTTCGACGAGCGATATACGCCGCAATGATTCTGCTGGTACAGGTGCTCGCCGCCGTCCGCGGCCATGACCAGCTTGTGGACACACTGGCCGAAGTCCGGGTACTGCTGGCCCTCCGGCATGAAGCCGGCACGCACGCCGGCGTTTCTCGTCGCCCACGAGGCGCCGCCGTCCTGCGTCTCGAACGCACCGACCGAAGAGATCCCGACCCAGACGCGTTCGGCGTCGTCGGTGGAGGGGACGATCGAGTGGAGGATCAGGCCACCGTTGCCCGCCTGCCACTCCGGACGGCTCGGGTGGTTCGTGAGGCCTTCGACGTGGGACCACGTGGCGCCGCCGTCGGCGCTCCGGAAGAGCCCTGCCGGCTCGACCCCGGCGTACATCGCGCCCCCCGGGCCGCTCGCCAGGCTCCAGATCGTCGCGACCTTCTCGCCGTCATCGCCGTAGTTGATGCCTTCGCTGGAGTGCGACCACGTCTCGCCGAGATCGTCGCTGCGCCAGACCGCCGGCCCGTACCAGTTGCTCCCACCCCCGGCGTAGATCGCGCCGGTCGCCGGATCGTGGATGGCATCGTGGATCGGCCAGCCGTCGCACAACGGGCCGCGCACGTCCCAGGTTTCCCGTTCCGTGTCGCCATCGAGCACGAACAGACCCTTCCGGGTGCCGACGAGCAGGGCGGTTCGCTGGGACATCGGGCTCCTCCGGTCGCATCGAGCGCGTTCAAGCCGCGCGCCTTTGTCGTCTACGCTCAGCCTACCCGACAGAGGATCGACAGGGGATGGCGCTCGGCCGCGCATCTGCCCGAACGGGCAGCGAAGGCTGCACTCGATTGACGAGTCCTGCGCGGACTCGCGATGCTTGGCGCATGGAGCGGCTAACCAGCCGATGAACGTGCACGCCCTGGCCGAGCGTCTGCCGGGACCCTCGACAGCGCAGCGACGCTACGCCGTGGATGGGCGGACGAGTGGAATCGTCACGCGCATGCTCGAGCTGCAGCGCCTCGCGGGGAATCGCGCCGTCCGGAGCGCGCTCGCCGTCCAGCGTGCCCCCGAGGACAAGGGCGCCCAGGCACCGCCGAAGAACACGCAGCCGCCGCCGGACGTCATCAGCGGCGCGGACAAGGCCACCCCGAAGCGCGTCACGGGGTTTGTTGGCCTGAACCCGGCCGCAGGTCTAGAGGCCGCCGGCCTGAAGAAGACCAGCAAGACCGAGGTGCTCACCTCGTTCAACGACCCGGGCATGGAGAAGAAGCTCCAGGAGGACCCGGCGATCGGCGAGTTCCTCGCGAAAGACCTCGGCTGGGGACCCGCTGACGCGTTCCGGATCCTGGCCGCGTTCATGATGCTCAGCGAGGCCGACCCCCACCTGCGTGAGCAGCTCGCCGACGTCATGCGCTGGATGAACCAGGCCGAGAAGGGCCAGATCATCCTCGAGCGGCTCGTGCTCTCTGGCCACAGCGACGGCGTGAAGCTGTGGGGCGAGTCGAATGACGCCGACGAGAGCAAGCCCGGGATCATGATCATCGAGCGCGACCTCGGTGCCCTCGCCCGGATCTTCCCCAAGGCCGCCGGCCAGGTCCAGGACATCATGTTCTCGGCCTGCTTCTCGATCAACGCGGTCGAGATCGTCAAGAAGTCGTTCCCGAACCTGAACTCGGTGTGGTCGTACGCGGGCTACTCACCGAGCGCGAAGCAGGGCGCCATCGAGCACATCGCCGCGTGGGCCGGCGTCACCGAGGGCGAGGCCACGCCCGCGAAGAAGGACAAGCGCGGCAGCAACGCGCTCTGGACACGGGCGAAAGGCTATGTCGTCGGCGACCCGTCGAAAGCGGAGGCGGGCCCGCTGATCACCCAGGCGTCCCGCGGCGGGAACGAATGGGTCGGCCCGTATTACCGCGGTGAGAAGGAGATCGAGAAGTCCGTCCTGGACGACTTCTACACGGTGCTGCAGCGACTCAAGGCGCATCCCGGCGTCGATGCGGAGGCGAAGGACAAGATCGTCACGCACGTCATCCCGATCACGCTGCGGCTCCGCCACTGGAAGGGGATCACGGAGAAATTCGCGAGCAAGTACGGCGACAGGCTGAAGCCGGCCTACGCCGCCCTCGGCCTGACGGCCCCGAATTGGGCGACGCTGACGCGCGTGCAGCTGAAGCACCACCTTGATGCGGTTGACCACGCACTCGAGACGCATCCAGACGCGAACGCATTCAAGCCCCTGATCGAAGAAGCTTTGAGGAAGGGCCTGTTCAAGCTTGATTCGAAGGTCATCGACGAGTCCTGGATCTGAATAGACTCGGCGCATGTCGACGTTCCCGGGATTTCGACCCGAAGCGATCCAGTTCCTGGCCGACCTGGCGCAGAACAACGACCGGGCCTGGTTCCAGCCGCGCAAGGCGGAGTTCGAGCGGCTGCTCAAGGAGCCACTCGAGGCGATGATCGCAGTGCTCGCGGAGGCACTGACGGCGCGTGGCGTGCCGATCCTCGCCGATCCGAAGCGCGCGCCCTTCCGGATCTACCGCGACACCCGGTTCAGCAACGACAAGTCGCCGTACAAATCCCATCTCGGGGCGACCTTCCCGTGGATCGAGGCGGCGCCCGGCACCATCGCCGGCGGCGGGCACGAGGAGCGCGCGCACGGCAACGGCGGCTACTTTCACTTCGAGCCCGGAGAGATGTACGTCGGCGGCGGCATGTGGCAGATGGAGAAGCCGCGCCTCGACGCATTCCGCGCAGCGGTGCGCGACGACCCGGACCGTGTGCGTGCGGCACTCGAGGTGCCTGCGTTCGTCGCCTGGTTCGGCGATGCGCACGGCCACGACGAGCTGAAGCGGTTTCCGCCCGGCTGGCCGCAGGACCATCCGCTCGCCCGCATGTTCCTGTGGAAGGACGTCGTGTTCGGCCGGCGGCTCTCGGACGACGAGGTGCTCTCACCGGATCTCCCGACCCGGCTGGCCGATGGCTTCGCTACGGCGATGCCGGTCTTCCGGTTCCTCTCGAGTCTCGCCTGAGCGTCAGCCCGGAAAGGGCTCCACGAACGCGCGAACGAGTCCGCCGAGGGTGTCCAGGTGGTAGCCGCCCTCCTGGACGATGACCGTCGGGAGTCTCAGGCCTGCGAGGAGCTCGCCGGCGCGGCCGTAGCCGTCGACCGAGACGCGGAGCGGCGATTCCGGGTCGTCTGCGGCCGCGTCCACGCCGAGCGAGACCACCAACGCCGTGGAGCGATGGTGCCGAACCGCATCCGCCAGCCTCGAGACACCATCCAGCCACGGCACGTCGCCGCTCTCCGGGGCGAGGGGCACGTTGAGCGTCGCGCCCGCTCCAGCACCCGTCCCGGTCTCGTCCGCAAACCCGACGACGTGCGGGAACCAGCCGGCTCCGGGATCCACGTGGACGGAGCCGTAGAACACGTCTCCACGGTCGTAGAAGATGGATGCGGTGCCGTTGCCGTGATGTGCGTCGACGTCGATCACGGCGACCCGTTCATGGCCCGCGGCTCGCAGGGCCTGGGCCGCGACTGCCGCGTTGTTCAGGTAGCACGATCCGCCGTACGCCGCCCGGGTCACGTGGTGGCCCGGGGGCCGGCACAGCGCGTAGGCGGACCTCGCCCCGGCGGCGACCAGGTCGACGGCTGTCAGGGCGCAGTCGATCGCCGCGCGCGCCGCGGCCCACGTGCCGGGCCCGATCGGGGTCATCGTGTCAAAGGCGTACCGTCCGGCTCGCGCGTGCACGGCGCGCGGCTCGCGACCTGGCAGCCCGTCGAGCATCGCCTGGGTCGCGAACATGTATGGCACGACGCGATCCTGGCCCACGAGCCCCGGGATCTCCGAGCGCATCCACTCGTCGTGGACCGTCGCCATGTGCCGGAGGAACGCCGGGTCATGGACCTGTTCGAGGATGGTGTCGTCGTGGCGGGCGGCCTCGACGAGCCAGTATCCGGCGCCCAAGCACGCCTCGAGGATTCGATCGACCCGCTCCGGTACCTCGTCACCAGGACTGGGCACGCCGACCCAGATCTCGCCCTTCGGCTCGTGCAATCGCGTGTCGGGGGACCAGACCACCTTCGTCACGCCGCAACTGTGCCAGCGTTCCACGCGTGACGCTATGGTTCAGACATGCGATTTCGAACGACGATCCTGCAATCGGGCAAGACCGCCATGGGCTTCGTGATCCCGCCAGAGGTCGTCGAGGGGCTCGGTCCCGGGAAGCGGCCGCCTGTCCGAGTGACGATCAATGGATACACGTACCGCAACACCGTCGCGGTGCTCCAGGGCCGGTACATGATCGGCGTGAGCGGCGAGCATCGTGGGCCGGCCGGTGTGTCGGCCGGTGACGAGGTCGACGTCGACCTCGAGCTCGACTTGGCGCCGCGCGTGATCACCGTGCCGCCCGATTTCGCGGCAGCGCTCGACGCCGAGCCGACCGCGCGTCGCACGTTCGATGGCCTGTCGTACTCGAACAAGTCGTGGCACACGCTCCAGATCGCAGCCGCGAAGGCGCCCGACACGCGTGCACGCCGCATCGCGAAGTCGATTGCCGCGCTCGCCGCGGGAAGGATCCGCTGATGGCCATCACATACCGCGTCCCCGGGGCGGTGCACGTCGAGCGCGAGCACACCGTCCCGCTGAACCACGCGGCGCCGGACGGCCCGTCGATCACGGTCTTCACCCGCGAGGTCGCGCATCCCGACGGCCTCGACAAGCCATACCTGCTGTACCTGCAGGGTGGCCCAGGCTTCGAGGCCGCCCGGCCGGAGTCGCCGCCGAGCGCGTGGCAGAAGCGAGCCCTCGCCGACTTCCGGCTCCTCCTCCTGGACCAGCGCGGCACCGGACGCTCGACACCGGTTGGCGAGATCCCCGGCGACACGACTGAGGCGCAGGTCGACTACCTCACGCACTTCCGCGCCGATTCGATCGTTCGCGACGCCGAGCTGATCCGGCGTGAGCTGGGCGTGGATCGCTGGAGCATCCTCGGCCAGAGCTTCGGCGGCTTCTGCGCGATGACCTATCTCTCGCTGGCGCCGGAGGGCCTCCGTGAGGCGTTCATCACGGGCGGGCTGTCACCCATCGGACGCCCGGTCGACGATGTCTACTCGGCCACGTACCTGCGCCTGGTCCAGAAGAACCGGGCGTATTTCGCGCGCTACCCCGAGGACCGTGCCGCGGTCCGCGGGATCCTCGAACGACTCGACGGCGAAGACGTGCGGCTGCCGTCGGGCGATCGGCTCACCGGTCGTCGATTCCTCCAGATCGGGATGGCGCTGGGCATGGGCGATGGGTTCGAGCGGATCCACCACATGGTCGAGTTGCCGTTCGCCTCGCGGGCGTTCCTGGCAGATGTCGCGGGCGCCGGTCCCTTCGACCGCAACCCGATCTACGCGACCCTCCACGAAGCGTGCTACGCGGACGGCGGATCGACGCGCTGGTCGTCCGACCGCCTGCTCCCTGACGAGGTGGCGGCGGAGCGGTACTTCACGGCTGAGCACATCTATCCGTGGATGTGGGAGGACTACGCCGGGCTGCGTCCCCACCGGGAGGCCGCCCACGCGCTCGCGGAGTACTCCTGGTCGCGGCTGTACGACCCGGACAGGCTCGCCCACAACGAGGTGCCGATCGCGGCGACGATCTACGTCAACGACGCGTATGTCGAGCGGAGGTTCGCGGAGGAGACCGCCGCGGCGATCAAGGGCCTGCGCCCGTGGATCACCAACGAGTTCGAGCATGACGGCCTGCGTGCCGACGGGGACCGGGTGCTCGGGCGCCTCATCGACCTGACACGCGGCCGCGCCTGACCCTCGCTCCTAGGCCTGCACCGGAACCGCGAGGTCGACCGTCAGGCCGCTGGCGACCGAGCCCGTCATCGAGCCGATCTGACGCTCACCCTGGTCCTCGCCGAACACACCGTCCCTGGCAAGGCTCACGCCCGTTATGTTCTGGACGCTCTGTTCGTAGCCGGAGGTCGCGTAGACCAGGTTGCAAGTGTCCTCGGGCAGCGCCACCTGCGAGGTCGCGATCTTGTTGGCGACGTCCTTCGCGGCCTCCAGGCTCGGGTAGACCTCGAAGTGGATGTGCGGCCAGCGCCCGGAGTAGCAGGCGGGGAAGATGCTCTGGAAGGTGACGACCCCGTCTGCGCCCGCCGCCTGGACACCGCGCAGGTAGTTCTCGCCATCGACTCCCGAGGAGTACATCGAATAACGCCCCGCCTGGTCGCAGTGCCACGCGTAGACGGCCGCGCCCGCCATCGGCGCGCAGCTCTTCGCAAGATCGAGGATCGCGAGCCGAATGGTGAGCGGGACGCCCGGGGCGACAGTGGTCGACGAACCAAAGCTCGAGCGGATGTCGGCGCGAACCACGCCACTCTCGCTCAGGAGGTCTGGCCCGTTGGAGCCGTCCCCGGGAAACGGGCCTGCCGTCTCGTCAGGGATCTCCTCGCAGGCGTCCGTGCCCGCCGCGAAGGTGGAGCCCCGGCCGGTCGCTGCCGCTCCTGATGTCGCCCCCGATGTTGCGCCTGGCGTGGCCGTGGCGCCCGGCGCGCAGCCGATGATCGAGACCAGGCCCGCGCCCACCGCGCCGTAGCCGATCGCGCGCAACACCTGACGGCGGCTGATCAGCGTCCCGACATCGAAGGCGAGGCCCTGGTCGAACACCGGCTCGTCAGGGTGGGGGAGCGGCCGGCCTTCGAAAGTGGGCTGGTCGGATCGGTCGGGGATCAGGATTGGGCTAGGCACGGCGAGGCTCCTCGGCGGTCGTCGATGTGGGCAGACTGGGGCCGCCGTCTGAGGATCCGCTGAGAGTCCGCTGGGAGCTAGAACGCCCGCTTCAGGACGATCAGGCCCAGGAAGAAGATCACGATCCCAAGGACAAGCATCTCCGGTGGCGCCGTGCTCACCATGTTCACGGCATCGTTGACCACGTTGCCGACCGACGTGAACAGGTCCGGCGTGCTCCCGAAGTCCGGGGCATTGCCGCCGCCGTACCCACCGACCTGACCTGCCGGGCCGTTCTGGATCCCGCCGCCGTACTCGACCATGCGCGGATCATCGCACCCCGCGCAAGGGCGGTCGGGAATCGGATGCGCCCCGCCCGAAACCGGGCGGGGCGCTGGAGCGCGCAAGTGGGTGCCGGGCAAGCCCGGCGGGGCGGATCAGTTGATAGCGCCGACGGGCTGCAGGGAGGCCATGAGCTCGTCGAGCCGGCTAAAGCCGTCCTCGACGCCGCCGGCCATGCCGTTCTCGATCATTGCGTCGCGGTCCTCGACGGACATGAACACCGAATGCGACCTGACCCGGGTGCGGCCGTTGCCGAGGTCCTCGAGGACCTGCGTGTCGAGCGACACGTGGCCGGGCGCGCCCTCGTACTCGAACGTCTGGACCATGCTGTCCATGCCCATGGAATGGAAGACGCCATGGAACGCGTGCGAGCCGCTCTCGTTGCTGTGCGTGTAGCGATACGCGCCGCCGTCACGAGCATCCCAGCGGTCGATGGTCATCATGTACTGGCGTGGCCCGAGCCACTGGACGACGAGCTCGGGGTCGAGGTATGCCCGGTGGACGAGCTCGCGCGGCGCGTCGAACTCACGCTCGATGTCGATGAAGGGGACGCCCGCCGGCGCGGTGATCGTGGTCTTGCTCATGGCTGCTGCTCCTCAGTGCTACCGGGTTGCGATGGCGTGGATTGGAGGGAGGCGAGGACTTCGTCCAGCTGGTCGAAGCGCTCGTCCCAGAAGGCCTGATACCGCGCGAGCCAGGTGGTCGCCTCGCGGAGCGGCTCGGGCTCCAGGTGGCTGAGCCGGGCCGTCGCCCGGCGGCTTCGGGAGATCAGGCCAGCGCTCTCGAGCACCTTGAGATGGCGCGAGATTGCCGGCTGCGACATGGGGAAGGGGGCCGCGAGGTCCCGAACCGCCAGGTCACCCGCAGCGAGGCGCGCGAGGATGGCGCGACGGGTGGGATCCGCGAGCGCTCCGAACACCGAGCTGAGCTGGTCGACTGTCATGCATAACCACCGTGTTATGGAACGATGTCGTTATTGAACGCCACCGACGGAACCCTGTCAACCCCCCGGCAAAAGGCGTACGGTGGCGTCGCGCATGACCGAGGACCCACGTCGACGTCGCATCCGGGGCGGGGCCGTTCGGCGGGTGGGCGAGCCGAACGTCCTCTCCGACGCCGCCACGCCGAACCAGCTCTCCGGCATGGCCGCGCGGCCCGTGAATGTCCAGACGGGCACGATGCAAGGAACAGACAGCGGGCTCCCGACCGGAACAGCCGCACCGCGGTCGGGCGTCCGACTGCCGTCGTTTGGGACGCTGATCTTCCTGGGCTTTCTCGCGATCACCGGGTTCCGCCTGTTCGGCGAGTTCGTCGGTGGGCTGGCAGAGCCAACGCCCGCGCCCACGACGCCGGCCGGACCGGCACAGCCCGCTGAGCCGGGCCCGATCACCTTCGGCACCAAGTCGGACGGCGACTGCGGCGTGCTGGAGACCGGAGAGGCGTTCAAACCGGGAACGGACGTCTGGTGGTCTGCCGAGCTCGCGACCGCCCAGGCGCCGAATGCGACCGTGGTCGTCATCGTCCGCCGGGATGGAGCCCAGGTCGATCGGGAAGAAGTCCCGCCGGACGATTCATTCGGGAAGTGGTCAGTGCTGTGCAGCGGCGGCCCCGTCGTGGAATCGGTCGCCGGCCTGTATCGGGTCGAGGTCTGGGACGTGACGATCACGACCCTGCATGCGGTAGGGGAGTACCGCCTCGCGCCGTTCGTGCCACAATAACCCCCTAAGGCCTTACAGGAGGTTACTCGTATGGCATCGACGAAGGACGTGATCCTCGCGAAGATCAAGGCCGACGAGGCGGCGTGGCAGGCGCTGGTCGGGGACGTCCCGCCGGGTCGAATGGGCGAGCCCGGGCCGATGGGCGAGTGGTCGTTCAGGGACCTCGTGAGCCACCTGCTGTCGTGGCGCAACCGGACGATTGGTCGACTCCATGCTGCGAGCCAGGGAGCGCCGCGCCCGGCGGCCCCATGGCCGGCCGGCATGACGGACGACGATCCGATCAACGCCTGGTTCCTGGACCAGGACGCGGGTCGCTCCGCCGACGAGCTGCTCACGGCATACGCCGCGTCTTTCGGTCGCTCCGCCGACGCCGTCGCCGCACTGCCGGAGGACGCGTTCATCGCCGAATCCGCCACGAGCCCGGGCTACTTCCGCTGGCGGGATAGCGCGGGCGAGATCGAGAGCGACTTCTCCGGTCACCTGCTGGACCACGTCGGCGACGTGCGCACCTGGCTGGTCGAATAGCGCGCGTCAGGTCCTCGCGAGACCCGCGGCGACGGTCTGTCAGCGGCCTTTCGAGAAGTCGGTTTCCTTGACGATCTTGCCGGCCCGATCGAACGTGCGCCAGGTGCCGACCTGCCGGCCACGGTCGAACTCCCCCGCGCGCATGGTGGAGCCGTCCTTGCGCAGGAACTCCCAGGCGCCGTGCATCTGGCCGTCGAGCTGGAACCCTCGGTAGCGGAGGGCGCCGGTGTCGTAGTGGGCGATGTCCGGCGTCGGTTCGGAATCATTCGACATGCCCGTGATGGTACGAACATCCGCGGCGGGGATACGCTGGCCGTCCACGACAGAAGGAGTCACGAGCCATGGGCGACGACATGACGACGATGGCGGCGGAGTACGAGCAGGCACTCCAGACCGGCGACATGAGCGCGATGAACAAGCTCACCGAGAAGTGGGGCACGGACGACTTCACCATGGACTGGCCGCAGTCCGGTGAGCGCCTGCGCAAGGAAGCCATCATGAAGATGAGCGAGAGCTACGGCGAGATGTCCGGGACGTCGCCCAAGTTCACCTACAAGCGGATGCTCGGTGGCGGCGACGTGTTCGTCGTCGAGGGCACGGTCGACTACGGCGACGGCGTCCCGGTCAGCTACGTCGGCATCGGCGAGCTGCGCGACGGCAAGGTCTCGAAGATGACCGAGTACTTCGCCAACCCGTTCCCGGCTCCGGACTGGCGCAAGCCCTTCGTCGAGCAGATGTAGGTTCGATCGAGGGCCTTCGCGGGCTGGTACCCGGCCGGAATCGGCGGCGATGCTCACGCAATGATCATTTCTGGCACTTTGAAGGCCGTTTCGATTGCTGGGGCGCCTCCGCAGATTGACCCGGTCCTCGTACGGAGCTACACCACGCTCAGCCAGTGACCAAACAACCGTGAACGCACATGGCTTCCGCGCCACGGACCCGCCTGAAGACCGATTCGGCTCCGAAACCCTGAGATTTGATCACGGCGCGATCACGGCGAGGCTTGATCCGGGGCAGGACCGGCCCCGGCAGGGGATGCCTCCGCCACCGCTGGATGGGCCTCCGAATCAGCCCTCGAGCGACTCGAAGAGCGCGGGCAGCCCGCCGCCATGCCAGAAGATCGCGCGGCGCCCGTCGAGCTGGCCTGCACGCACGAGCTCGATGAGTCCGGCGAGACCTTTCGCGGTGTACACCGGGTCCACGAGGATCCCTTCCGAGCGGGCGAGGAGGCGAGCGGCTTCCTCGGAGGCCGGCGTGGGAACGCCGTAGCCTGCCCCGAGCTGCGAGGCGAGGATCTCGATACGGTCGCTAGGGACTTCCACGCCGCCCATCCCGCTGAGCTCGGTCACCAGGTCCTCCACATGCGGGCGCAGCTGGTCCTCGGGATGTGCAACGGCGACACCGATGATGCGGGTTGCCGGGCTGGCGGCGCCGGCACGCTCAGCCGCGACCGCCGCCCCGACGATCAAGCCCGCCTGAGTACCACCAGTTGCGCTCGGCAGGACGATGGCGTCGGGCGCGAAGCCGCTCGCGGCTGCCTGTTCCGCCACCTCCAGAGCCCCAAGGACCTGGCCCCACGCGCCGATGGCGTCGGAGCCGCCGACGGGGATCACGTTGACGCGATGACCCGTCGCCCGGGCGTCGGCGGCAACGCGCTCGACGAGCGTCTCGCGGTCCGCGCGCGCGTCGGTTTCGACCTGGTGCACGGTGGCGCCGAGCTGCTCGATGAGCCCGAGGTTCGCCGAGTGCGCGACCGACGGCCCGCTGACGACGATCTCGACCCGCAGCCCAAGGCGAGCCCCGGCTGCAGCGGTGAGACGGCAGTGGTTGGACCAGCGCCGACCGGAGGTGACGATGGTGTCCGCGCCGTCTGCCATCGCAGCGCCGAGGAGGAACTCGAGGTTACGCAGCTTGTTGCCGGAGAAGGCGAGTGGTCCGAGGTCCTCGCGCTTGATCCACAACTCGACCCGGCCGCCAAGCGCATCGGAGAGGCGCGGCATCGCGGCCAGCGGAGTTGGGCCATCGAGCAGCGCGACGCGCGGCAGGTCAGGCAGTGAGCGCATCGTCGGAGCGTATCCGGCCGCGGCTATGATCGGCGGGATGGCCAAGAGGATCGCGCCCTCGGATTTCCTCGTCGGGACGGGGCAGAACACGGACATGGTCCGGGCGATCGCGGTCTCCGCTCCCGTCGCCGGCTCCACGATGCTGTACTCGTCGATCGTCACGACCGCGCCCGGTGGCAAGACGCGGATCCACCATCACGGCCCGTGCGAGACGAGCATCTATATCGAGTCGGGGCGGGCGCACTACACCTGGGGCCCGACCGGGCTCGAGCACGATGTGGACGCCGGCGCCGGTGACTTCGTGTACATCCCGGCGGGTGAGATCCACGTCGAGGCGAACGCCTCGGCCGTTGAGCCGCTCGTGGTCGTGCTGACCCGGAACTGCCCGGACTCGCATGTCGTGTACATGGACGACGGGCCGGACGGGAGCGACGACGTCCCCGCCCCCTGCTGACGCCGCGCGACTGAGACCGTGATCGACCCGTGATCGACGAGCTTCCGGATCTCGCCACCCTGCTGTCTGCGCACGGTCTGACCGGCGCGCTGGAGGAGTCTCTCCCGAACGATGGCTGGTCCGGCGCCCTCCTGACGCGGATCACGGGGAGTGACGGCGCTCGCTTCGTGCTGAAGCGCGACAGCCTCGCGCTCGACTGGATCGCACGGGTCACCGATGACGAACCGGTCCTTCGCGAGGCACAGCTCGCGCTTGCCGCGCCGCCGCTCCCGCCCCCCGTTCGACTGCCGCACCTCGGCGTCGCCCGGGACGGCGACGCGGTTGCCCTGCTCATGCCGGACCTGACCGGCACGCTACTGCGGTGGGAGCACCCCGTGGACATCGCCACGACCGATCGTGTTCTGGCGGCGCTCGCCGCCCTGCACGGGACGCCCTGGCACGCTCAATTGCCCGTCGGGTTTCCCTGGACGGCCCTGCGTCGCCGGGTGCTGCTCCTGACCCGCGCATCTGCCGCCGGCTACGAGGCCGCCGGGCTGCCGGTGGGCAAGCGTTTCCGGATCGGGTGGGATGCATTCGATCGGCAGGTTCGGCCCCCGGTCAAGGACCTGATCGATCGGCTGACCGCCGACCCGGAGCCCTTGTTCGCCGCCCTCGCCCGGCTCCCGGTGGCAGGCCTGCACGGCGATCTCAAGCTGGGCAACGCCGGTCCCGCGCCCGACGGCACCGTCTGGTTGATCGACTGGCAGATGACCCTCGTGGCCCCGATCGCGGTTGAGCTCGGCTGGTTCCTGGTGTGCAACGTCGCGAGCCTGCCGTTGACGCCGGAGGACGTCCTGGAGCGGTACCGCGCGGCTGCGGGTCTCCCCGACGATGACGCCTGGCAGGCGCAGTGGGACCTCGCGATCCTGATCGGACTGCTGCTCCGCGGCTGGCGCAAGGGCTTCGACACGGAGGCGGGCGTCGTCTATCCCAACGGCAAGGCCGCTGCCTGGGATCTCGCGTGGTGGGGCTCGCAAGCGATCGGGGCGGCTGCGCGCCGCCTCTGAGCTCGGGTGTCACACCCGCGCGTGGTTGCGGCTCAACCATGCATGCAACAAATCCGGGCCTGCGCCGCCGCGCTCGCCGTCCTCCTCGCGGCCTGCGGCGGCTCAGCCTCTCCTCCGCCGGTCGCCACCGGGCCCGCGCTTACCGCGGGTCCGACCCCGGCGGCAACAGCCGCGGTGCCCACCGCGACACCCGCCTTCAGGCCGACCCCGCGGACCTCCGCGGCCATGGCCTGGGACCCGACCCACGAGCAGGTGCTCCTCTTCGGCGGTGACACGAGCACGGGCGCAACGAACGCGCTGGACGCGTGGGACGGCACGAAGTGGTCCAAGCTCACGACGATCGGGCCGCCGTCCCGCGACGACGGGCTGCTCGTGGCAGACCCGGACCGCGGCGTCGTCGTGCTCGCCGGCGGCCGCAACGGCCAGGCGATCAAGACTGACACCTGGGAGTGGGACGGCAGCGCCTGGAAGCAGCTGGACGTGGAGGGTCCCACGCCGCGGGCACACGCAGCTGCGGCCTACGACCGGGTTTCGAAGCGAATGATCGTCTACGGCGGCGTGAGCGACGAAGGCACGTTCCACGACACGTGGGCGTGGGACGGCAAGACGTGGACCCAGGTCGAGACGAAGGGCATCCCGGATCGCGTCCCGAACGGCATGGCCTGGGATCCGGTCCTGGGCCGGCTGCTGATCCTTGCCGTGGACCTCGCGGCGCCGAGCACGGACCAGACCTACCCCTCGGAGCTGTGGGGCTGGACCGACAAGGCCTGGGAGCTCGTCGCAAGGGCCTCACAGGTCAGACCCAGGTCCTGAGGCGTAATCTCTGGACCCTCCGCCATGACCACGGCTC
>JANLSG010000336.1:0-17807 GCA_031362295.1 Chloroflexota bacterium | reverse complement strand
CGATCGTCCGCCGCGATGACCGAGCCGGACCCGATATGCGCGCCGACGCCGCGGAGGTCCTCGAACGTGTACGGCGTCCCGAGGAGGCTTGCGGGCAGGATCCCGCCCGTCGGGCCGCCCACGACCACGGCCTTCAGCGTGCGGCCCTTCGCGGGCCGGCCACCGAGGGCCAGGATCGCCTCGAGCGGGGTGCCGAGCGGCACCTCGGCGACGCCGCTCTTCTCGTGCCCGCGCACGTCCACCAGGATCGTGCCCGGCGCCTCGCCGTAGCCGATCGCCTTGAATGCCTTCGCCGTGTTGCGCAGGATCCAGGGCACGGAGGCGAGGGTCTGCACGTTCTGGACGACCGTCGGGGCGTTGCGGAAGCCGCGCGTCGCCGGATGCGGCGGGCGCTGCTCGGGCTGGCCGCGCTTGCCGTCGAGGGCCTTCAGGAGGACCGTCTCCTCGCCGAGCATGTACGCGCCCTGGACGGGCCGGACCTCGATCTCGACGCGGCGCCCGCTGCCGAGCGCGTCCTCGCCGATGAAGTTGTGTGCCGTCGCGGCCTCGATCGCCGCCTCGAGCCCGCGGATCGCCGAGGCGGCGGTGGACCGCACGGATACGTAGCCCGTCTCCGCGCCGATCGAGAACGCCGCGATCGCGACCCCCTCGATGACCGCGTACGGGTCCGTCTCGATCAGGGTGCGGTCGGTGCTCGCGGACGGGTCCGCGCCGTAGCCGTTCGCGACGACGTACCGGCTTCTCGCCTCCGTTTGCGCCGCGGCCTGCCACTTGGCCGCCGTGAGGTGCCCCGCGCCGCCGCGCCCGCGCAGCTCGCTCGCCTTGAGCTCCGCGATCGTGCCCTCGGGTCCGAGCTCGCGCACGGCCCTGCGGAGCCCTTCGAACGCGCCGGCCTTCACGGCGTCGTCGAGATCCGCCGGCTTCGCCGCGCCCGCGCGCGCCAGCAGGATGGACGGCCAGCCCTTGGGGGAGGGCAGGATCGCGCTCACGCGTCGCCCTTTCCGCCACCGAGCGAGGCGCCGAGCGCCTCGAGGTAGCCGTCGTCGGTCGCTCGCCGCAAGCGGACCTCCTTCGCCTGCGCCCTGGCCGAAGGCGGCTCGAAGCGCAGGTGGCCGTAGTACGAGGCGGCGCCGTAGATCGTCGCGTACCACGCACCTGTGCGCTCGCTGATGCGCTTCAGCGCGGCGACGGGCAGGAACCCGAACGTCTCCTGCGTGTCCTCGAGGATCTGGAGCATCCGCTTCGGGTCGTGGTCAAAGCGCTCCAGGATCTCGTCCACGATCGCGATGTCGAACGTCGCGAAGTGCTCGTAGGCCTGATCCGGCACGGTCCGGCCGGAGCGACGAAGCGCCGATTCCTCGCGCCGCTCGCCGTACGTCTCGGGCGGTCCCCAGTGGACGTGGAAGCGGCCCTTCGTGTCCATGCCGCCCATGTCGATGCATTCGATCGGGCAGGCCTGGGCGCACTGGAAGCAGGTCTCGCACTTGAGGCCGCCGTACTCGTCGTACAGCAGCTGGAGCCGGCCCCGGAACTTGGTCGCGACGTCCGCGGGCATCTCCGGATACATGACCGTCGCCTTGGGGGCGAAGAACCGCCGCAACGTCAGGGCCATGCCCTTGACGATGCCGAGGCCCGGGACGAGGCCGGTGAACAGGCTCACTTCGCGGCCGCCATCACAGCGAATCGATCACGAGGACCGCGGCCGCGGTCACGAACAGGTTGAGCAGCGACGCGGGCAGCAGCCACTTCCAGGCGAAGCCCATGAGCTGGTCCACGCGAACGCGCGGCAGCGTGCCGCGCATCCACACGAACAGGAACACCAGCCCGAACGTCTTGCCCAGGAACCAGATCAGGCCGGCGATCCAGTCGAAGTTGATGTACGCCCACAGCCCGAAGATGCCGCCCGCGACCAGGTTGAACAGCAGGAAGCCGATGATCAGCGCGACCCACCAGCGGGTCTTGCTGCGGAACATGTACACCGGTGCCGCGAGCGCCAGGGTCCCGATCACCGGCACGACCATGACCAGGAGCACCAGCCACAGGCCCAGCGATCCGGGATCGACGATCCAGCTGACCTCCGGGGCCGGGAACGGCGCGTTCCAGCCGCCCAGGAACAGGACCGTCGTGATCGCCGAGATGATGAACACGTTGATGTACTCGGCGAAGAAGAAGAAGCCGAAGCGCATGCCCGAGTACTCGGTCGCGAAGCCGGCCACGATCTCCGAGTCGGCCTCGGTGAGGTCGAACGGCGTGCGATTGGCCTCCGCCGTCGCGGCGATGAAGAAGATCACGAAGCCGAGAGGCTGGCGGACGGCGTACCAGTCGGTAAACCAGCCGGTCGCGCCTTGCTGCTCGACGATCGTGTTGAGGCTGAGGGTGCCGGCGAGGATCACCAGACCGACCACCGACAGCGTGAGCGGGATCTCGTAGCTCACGATCTGCGCGGCGGAGCGCAGGCCGCCGATCAGCGAGTACTTGTTGAAGCTGGACCAGCCGCCCATCAGCAGCCCCACGACGGTCATGCCGCCGATCGCGAAGAAGTACAGCAGCCCGAGGTTGAAGTCCTGGCCGTAGAGACCGGGCGCAAACGGCAGCACGAGGGCGCTCAGGACCGCCGCCGAGAACACGACGACAGGCGCCCAGGTGAAGACCACGGCGTCTGCGCGGCTTGGGGTGAAGTCCTCCTTCATGAGCACCTTCAGGCCGTGCACCGTGGACAGCAGCGACCCCCACGGCCCCACCCGGTCCGGCCCGATTCGAAGATTCATCAGGGCGATGATCTTCATCTCCATGTAGATGATCACGAACGCGATCGGGACGAAGATGAGCATCAGGATCGTCACGGCGAACACGAACCGGACGATCGGCAGGTTGAAGATCAGGATGTCGAGGATCTGCTGCCCGAACAGCACGATCGTGATGACGAGCCCGAGCGTCAGCACCGCCAGCAGCGGAACGAGGATGAACAGCGCCTTGCCCGGCAGGGTGAGCCTGTCCCAGGTACGGGTTACGACGGTCACTTATCTACCCCGCCCATGATCGGATCGAGGCTGGCCATGATGGCCATGGTGTCGGCGAGGAGGTGGCCCGGGAGCAGCGCGCCCACCGCCTGGAGGTGGATGAAGCTCGGGTCATGGATCTTGAGGCGGAACGGCTGGTCGGAGCCGTCGCTGATCGCGTACGAGCCGTAGACGCCGCGCGGCCCCTCCACCGCGGACCACGCGCGACCCGGTCGCGGGCGGATCAGGCGGGGAAGCTTGGCCATGATCGGGCCGTCGGGCATCTGCTCCAGGCACTGGTCGATGATCCGCAGGCTCTGCTTGATCTCCTCCATCCGGAGCAGGTAGCGAGCCAGGCAGTCGCCCTCGGTGCGGGTGGGGATGTCGAAGTCGAGCTCGGGGTAGATCGAGTACGGGTGCGTCCGCCGGAGGTCGAACGGCACGCCGGTCGCGCGCAGGTTCGGGCCGGTCATGCAGTAGCGGAGCGCCGTCTCGGTATCGATGGTGCCCAGGCCGGCCGCCCGGCGGACGAAGATCTCGTTCTCGTTGAGCAGGCTCATCCCGGACTCGATCTGCCCGGCCGCCCGGCTCATCCAGTCGCCCAGCCGGCTCATGAACTCGTGGTTCAGGTCGCCGTTCACGCCACCAATGCGGAAGTAGTTGAAGAGCATCCGCTGGCCGGTCAGGGCGGCCAGCATCTCGACGATCTCGTCGCGCTCGATGAACGACCACAGGATGGGCGTCAGCCCGCCCAGGTCCAGCGCGAACCAGCCGAGGAACAATGAGTGGCTTGCGATCCGGTTGAGCTCGCCGGACAGGACACGGATGTACTCGGCCCGCCGGGGCACCTCGACGTCCAGCAGCTTCTCGTAGGCGGTGACCGGCGCCCACTCGCAGAACAGCGACGAGATGTACTCGAGTGGGTCCACCTGGCTGATGGTCTGGTGGTAGTCCGCGTTCTCGACGAGCTTCTCCACGCCGCGGTGGAGATAGCCGAGCACCGGATCGATGTCGACGACCCGCTCTCCGTCGAGCTTGAGCACGACACGGAGCACGCCGTGCGTCGACGGGTGCTGCGGGCCCATGTTCAGGAAGAGCTCGCCGTCGCCGAGGGTGTAGAACTCGGCCTCGCGCTCCGTTCGCGGCGTGTATGGCGGAATGGGCTCGTAGAAGTCGTAGTCGTCCTGGAGCAGGACGTTCGGGTCGTCGGTGGAACGGTGCGTGCCCTTGGGGGCGGGGCGGGGCTCGCCGGCGCGCGGCGGTGTCTCGGTCGTCATCCGTCGGTCCTCAGGCCCGCGTCTGGCGCAGGACGCCCGGTTCGGCATCGGCCGGGCTCCTGGTGCGTTCCACGTGTCGAACGCCCGCGCCCGGCGAGCGGGCGGCGTCGTCCGGCAGGTAGAAGTCCTTGCGCAGCGGGAAGCTCGTGTAGTCGGGCGGCATGTAGATCCGGCGGAGGTCGCGGTTGCCCTCGAAGATGATGCCGAACATGTCGTAGGTCTCGCGCTCCATCCACTCGGCGCCCTGCCACAGGAAGGTGACGGAGGGCGCGCGCGGATCGTCGCGCGACAGGCCCTCCGCGATCACGCGCAGCCAGTCCGTGGTCGTCGCGCTCCACAGGTGGTAGACGACCTGCATCTCCTTGCCGGTGTCAACGCCCGCGAGGTCCGCGAGCATCGTGAACCCGAGGTCCTTCTCGTCGTGCAGGCTGCGCAGGACGTCCACGACGTCGCCCGCGCCGATACGAATCTCGGTCTGGTCATGGCGCTGCCGGGCCGGGCCGTGCAGGACGCTCTCGAATCGCGCCTCCAGCCGGCGTGCCAGCAGTCGATCCATTCGCTAGACCCCGGCCGGAACGGTGGGGCCGATCGCGCGCTCCGGCCAGTGGCCGCGGCGATCCTTGATCAGCTGCTGGAGCTTCATCATCCCGTAGATGAGGCCCTCCGGGCGCGGCGGGCAGCCGGGCACGTAGACGTCCACGGGCATGATCCGGTCGATGCCCTCCACCGTGGAATAGCTGCGCTTGTAGCGCCCGCCGGAGCAGGTGCAGTCACCCATCGCGACGCACCACTTGGGCTCCGGCATTTGCTCCCACAGGCGCAGGAGCGGGCCTGCCATCTTGGTCGTCAGCGTGCCGGCGACGATCAGCACGTCCGCCTGGCGAGGGCTGGCGCGGAACGGGAAGGCGCCGAAGCGATCGATGTCGTTCTTCGAGGTGGCGAAGCTCATCATCTCGATCGCGCAGCAGGCGAGCCCCGAAAGCAGCGGCCAGAGGCTGTTCGCGCGCAGCAGGTCCAGGACGTAGTCCGCCTTGGTCGGGATGATCTCGAGGATGCCGGACCAGCGCGCGTCGTCGTGGCGGCCAGCCTCGCCGGCACCGAACTCCGCGAGGTGCGTGATGTCGGCGGGCTGGCCGCCGTTGTAGGCGTTCGGGTCCGCCGGGTTCCAGAGGTCGTTCCGCAGGACGATGGGCTCGGTGACCGCTGTGGAGCCGACGACGGTCAGGGCGCTGGATCCGGGGGCTGCCGCCTGGGCTGCGGCCTCAGCGGGCGTGCGGCCCCACGGCTTCTTCGATTCGGTCATCGGCCGGGCCCGCCCCAGCTCAGGACGCCCTTGCGCCACGCGTACCCAAGCCCGAGCAGCAGGATCGCGACGAAGATGAGCATGCTCATGAAGCCCGTCACCGGGTCCGGCAGGGCGCGGAAGACCAGTGCCCAGAGGTAGATGAAGATCACCTCGATGTCGAACGCCACGAACAGCAGGGCGTAGATGTAGAAGCTCAGGCCGAAGCGGCCGTGGGTGTCGCCATACGTGTCGATACCGGACTCGTACGGGAGTCCCTTGTGCACGTCACCACGGTTGCGGTGCGAGAGCAGCCACGCGGCGCCGAAGGTCAGGAACGTGAACGACCCGGCCGCGAAGGCGAACCCGACGATGTACCAGATCCCGGTCAAGGCCATCCTCGCTCGGAGCGCCGGCCTGCGATCAGCGCTCGATCGTTGGTCCGATGGGTGTCAGAGGCATTCGCGACCAACCGTCCATCGACGGCCGTCGCCCGCCGACATTCTACCGATCCCGCCCCACGGTCGCCTCGTGCTGCGGTCGCCGGCCCTCGCCGGCCTTCCTGGCCGGCCAGAGCTACGGGCGCGCCGAATGTTCGTGGCCGAATACCAACTCGACCAGGTGCCCCTTGGACGCGAGCCCTTGGACGCCGGAACCTCGTCGATTCTGTTCCTGGCCGACGTCAATTCGACCGGGGCCAGGCGAAATCGCGTCATTGACCGATTGGAAGCATCCCGAATCGGGCCTCTCGCACCGCAACCTCGTTGCATTGGTATTCGGCGGGTGACAACTGGCGCCCAATGGCTCCGGTGGCCCGGCCGACCGATGGATGGATCCCGCTCAGGCGCTGCCGAAGCCGCGGACGCAAGACTCTATGGGGATCCCGCGGCCGAATGTGAGGACGGCGAAGGCGCCGGTTGCGCGGGGGTCCAGCATGCGCATGAGTGCGGAGCGCGCCTCCATGTAGGACTCCAGCGTCGAGTCCGGATCGGTCTGGAGCGCGACGAGGAGCTCGCCGGTGCCGAGGTCGGCGAGGAATGGCCCCTGGGTCGTCCGGAGGCGTGGTTCAAGGCCGGCCGCCGCCGCCGCGCGCTCCACGGCGGTGAGATCGACATGGGCCGTCAGGTCCTGGCGCCCGATCGCGACGAACGGGTCCGCGTGGACGCGGTGCCGGTGGTAGGCGCGCAGCGTGCTGCCGCGGGTCGGGGCGTACAGCTCGGTGGCGGGGTAGCCGTAGTCGATGAGGAGCAGCTCGCCCCGCTCGAGGGGCGCGGTGGCGCGTGCGACCCAGTCGTCGATTGCGAGGCAGATCTCGCCGCGCTGGCCGGGATCAAGCACGACGCCCTCGGCGTCGAGGCGCGCCGCGAGGTCAGGCGTCGACGGGGGCCCGAGCTCCGTGGTGAAGGCCGGGGCGCCGCCCGAGCCGTCGCCGTTGGCGAGCGTGACGAAGCGCTCCTGGAGAGCGCCGTCCTCGGCGCCCTCGACCTGGTGGACCGGCAGGGCGTCCAGGAGCTCGTTGGCGAGAATCACGCCGGGCGCGGACGCGCCATCGAGCGGCTCGAGGTGCCGGTCGAGTCCCGCCTCCGCGAGGCGAGCCGCGAGCGCGTCGAGCCGGGCCGGCGCGACGTCGAGCGCCTGGTAGGCCATGGCCTCGAGCAACGGAGAGCCCGAACGGCGGAGGCCGTCGAGGATGCCCGCCGCGAGCGCGCCGGAGCCGGCGCCGTGCTCGCGAACCACGAAGCGGCTCGGCCGATCCAGCGCCGCCCAGACGGATTCGAGGTGCCGGGCGATTGCCCAGCCGAAGATCGGGTGACCCTCCGGTGCGGTCAGGAAATCGCCGCGCCGGCCCGGCCCCGTCGCGCCATCGGCCCCACCCGCGCCACCCGCGTAGTAGCCGGACGCGGGGTCGTAGAGGGCGAGCGCCATGAAGCGCGCGAACGTCATCGGACCGGAGGCGCGGATCTCATCGGCGATTGCCGCGATCAGGCGAGGGTCGCTCGCGGGGAGGGGAGCGTCGACGTCGAGCTCGTCAACCCGACGAATGCCGAGCACGAATGGCCGTCGTGGCGTGTCTCGCTCGCCGGTCACGCGGAAATCCCCAGCGCGAGCCCGAGCCCGGGTCCGATGAGGCTGTGCCCGCCGAGCGCGATCGGCACCTCGTGCGCCCAGGCATGCAGGGTCAGCTGCTGGAGCCACGGGTCGCGCACCCGATCCGCGAGGAGCAAATCGGAGGCGTACCGGTCCTCGGGACTTGGCCACGCCGCCTCGTCTGCGCCGAGCCGGTGGGCGAGAAGGACGCGCGTGTCGATCATCGCGCCATCGGCGAGGCGCGCCACGAGCATGCCGATCTCGTCCGGCCCATCCCGGTCGAGCAGCAGGCCGAGCGCCGAGGCTGGCGCGCGCTGACCCGCGATTGACGTGCGCAGGCCGCGTTCCTCGACAAACGCGCGGACGCGGCACGCGGTTCCGAGCTCGAGCTCACGGAGCGTGGTCGCCGAGAGCCGCCCCGCCACCAGCAGTTCACGCCTGGGGTCCCGCGCGATGGCAGCGAGCTCGTCGAACGCCTGGGCGACGCGCTCGAGCCGATGGGCCATCGACCGGGCCAGCTTCGCAAGCGCCGGCGGGCAACCCGGATCGCGCCGGAGCAGCTCGAGGTCCAGTGGCGAATCGATGTCCATGCCCAGTCGGACGCGATCCGACAGCTCCGTGACGGGCACCCCCGCGACGGTCTCCAGCCAGCGGGGCAGCATGTTGTCCGTCGCGAGGTCCGGCACGGAAGCGAGAATCGCCGCGTCCCCGACAGCAACGACATCGGATGAGTAGCGGTTGTTGGTGAGCGCCCGTCGTTCGCCTGACCGTGCGAGCTCGGCGAGGGCCGCGAGATCCGCGTCCGTCGCGAGGGGAATCGAGCCCGAGCCGAGGACGATGACGCCGGAATCGACCGGCATCTCCGTGGCCACGCCCCGAAGTCGCTCGCCGAACGAGCGGGGATCCGCCGGCTCCGTGACGATCGCGACGTCGTCCGCGCCGACAGCGGCGAAGCGCTCCGCGAGGTCCGCCGCAACGATCGCGCGGGCCTTCCCGACCAGGCGCGTCAGCTCGCCGGCATCATCGGCAGGCGCAGGGTGCAGGATTCGAACCGCAACGGACCGCACGCGGCGACTGTAGCCGGGTGCGAACCGACGCTGATCGAGGGCAACGTGAGCCGGCAGGTTCGGACGTACATCGGGCTCGGCGCGAACCTTGGTGATGCGCGCGCCACGCTCACCGATGCGGTGGCCGCGCTGGGCGCCCTGCCCGGCGCTCGCCTCCGTGGCGTCTCGCGCCTGTACCGGACAAAGCCCGTCGGCGTCACCGACCAGGCCGATTTCCTGAATGCGGTCGTCGCGCTCGATATCCCAACGGGTCCGGACCCGGCCACGGGCGCCACGAACCTGCTCGTCGCGCTCAAGGGCCTGGAGCGCGAGTTCGGCCGGCGCAAGCGGCGTCGCTGGGGTCCGCGCGAGCTGGACCTCGACCTCCTGCTGTTCGGTCGTCACCGCCTGGCGATCGAACGGCCGCCCGCCGGCGCCCCGCTCTCCACGGCGATTGATCCGGGAGCCGCCGCGCGCCTCCTGGAAGTGCCGCACCCGTCGATGCGCGACCGGCTGTTCGTGCTGGCCCCGCTTGCGGATCTGGTCCCCCGTCTCGTCCCGCCGGGCTGGTCCGAAACCGTCCTGACGGGAGCGCGTCGTCGTCGCGCCGCCGAGGGACCTGGCGCCGCGCAACCCATCGGCGCCTGGAGTGATGCCGACCGGGCGTGGATCGGCCCGACGAAGGTTTCGCGATACCGACGCGACCTCCGGAGCCCCTAGCCGGCGGCGGCTCGCAGCGGCTCGAGGAGGGCGTCCCGGTGGTCCGCGGAGATGGCCGTTTTCAGGAGGAGCGCCGTGGCAGCGTCGAGGAGCGGCGGGATCGCCTGGACCCGGATATCCCCGAGCATCGGGTTCGTCTGCAGGCCCTCGAGCGTGAACGCGCTGCTCCGGGAGATGTCGGAACCGGCCCATTGGATGATCGATCCCTGGAGGCGGTTCAGCTCGTCGATGAGCCCGCGGAAGTTCGCCACCTTCGAGGCCGCCGCGCGCGCAGCCACCCTTGTGTCGGCATCGGCCTGCTCGTAGCTCGCGCTGATGGCCAGCAGGTCGGCGGCATCAAGCTGCGGCAGCAGCTGCAGGAACTCCTCGAGATCGAGCTCCTTCGTCTCGTCGCGCGGCCCGTCCACGGGCCTAGCGCAGGAGCCGGGCGCGGATCTGGGTCTCCTCGACGGCGTTGCCCTTGCGGCGCTCCACGCGGTAGGCGTGCTGCCCCGGCAGCGAAGCGACCGCCTCGACCGGGTCGCGACCCTCGAACAGGAGGCCGACCCCGTCGTCCGCCGCGAACCCGTCCGGCAGTGCGCCCGAGCCCACCGTCTCCTCGTAGCGCGGCCGCCGCAGCGACTCGCTGTCGTAGTGCGGGCAGAAGCTGCCGGGCAGGAACCTGAGGCCGTCCTTCAGGGGCGCGAGACCCGCCCCGAACGAGTCCGTGAGCCCGGCCTCGAACCAGCACATCCCGCCGGCGGACGGGCCGGCGAGCACGACGCCCGCCTCCCACGCCGCCTTGAGCGCCTTGTCGATGCCGTGGAGGCGCCAGATCGCGAGCAGGTTTGCCGTGTTCCCGCCACCGACGAAGATCACGTCCTGTTCGAGCAGGAACGCGGCCATGTCATCGACGGTGAGGTCGAACAGGGGCAGGTGGCTCGCCTCCGCGTGCCGCGCGAAGGTGGCGTAGAAGCCGGCCCGATAGCCCGCGTCGTCGCCCGACGCGGTCCCGATGAAGCAGATCCGGGGCCGATCGCGACCGGACAGGTCGAGCAGGAACTGGTGGAGCGGCCAGTCGGTGGAGCTCGCCAGGACGGACGAGCCGCCGATCGCGAGGATCCGCTGCGGGTTGGCAGCCACTAGAGGCGAACGCGCGGCGGCGAATCGCGGTCGAACATGTGGACGGTGTCCACGAAGCGCACGGTCTTGGTCTGGTACGCCATGACCAGCGAGTGGGTGCGGGCGCCGCCGCCGAAGAAGCGGACGCCCTCGAGCAGGTCGCCGGGCGTCACCCCCGTCGCGGCGAACACGAGGTGCTCTCCGGAGGCGAGGTCCTCCGTGCGATAAATCTTCGATTCGTCGCCGTGGCCCATGCGCTCCCCTCGCGCGCGCTCGTCGTCGCTGCGGTACTTGAAGCGCGCCTGGATCTCGCCACCGAGGCAGCGCATGGCCGCCGCCGTGATCACGCCCTCCGGCGCGCCGCCGATGCCCATGACCGCGTGCACGCCGGTGCCCTGGACCGCGCAGCTGATCGCGGCGGAGAGGTCGCCGTCGGAAATGAGCTTGATTCGTGCTCCCGTGCCGCGCACCTCAGCGATCAGGTCGGCGTGGCGCGGCCGGTCGAGGATGATCACGGTGATGTCCTGCGGGCGTCGCCCGAGGGCCTGGGCAATGAGATGGACGTTCTCGGCAGGCGGCAGCGTGATATCGACCTTGCCGGCGGCCCCCGGCCCGACGCACAGCTTCTCGAGGTACGTGTCCGGCGCGTGGACGAGCCCGCCCCGCTCCGACGCCGCGAGCACGGTGATCGCGTTCGCGGAGCCCGTGGCGACGAGGTTCGTGCCCTCGAGCGGATCGACCGCGATGTCGATCTCCGGCGCGTCCGTCCCCGCGAGGCCGACCTCCTCGCCGATGTACAGCATCGGCGCCTCGTCACGCTCGCCCTCGCCGATGACGATCGTGCCCTGCATCTCGATCTCGTCCATCGCCCGGCGCATGGCCTCGGTGGCGAGCTTGTCCGCACCCATCCGGTCGCCCCGGCCCATGACCCGCGCACTCGCGATCGCGGCCATCTCCGTCACGTACACCATCTCGAGCGCAAGGAGCTTTTCCACGACGCGTCCCCTTAGTGCCGGAAGTGCCGTCTGCCCGTGAAGACCATAGCGAGGTGGTGTCGATCTGCCACTTCGATCGCCATTTCGTCTCGAATCGAGCCGCCGGGCTGGATGATCGCGGTGACACCGGCCTGGGCGGCCACCTGGATGCCGTCCGGGAACGGGAAGTAGGCGTCGCTGGCCATCACCGAGAGCCGCGCCCGGTCGCCTGCGCGTCGCAGCGCGATCTCGACCGACACCTGCCGGCTCGCCTGCCCGGAGCCCACGCCCACCGTCGCGGCGTTCTTTGCCAGCACGATGGCGTTCGAGCGGACGTGCCGCACGGCGCGCCACGCAAACAGCAGGTCCGTCAGCTCCTCCAGCGTGGGGCGGCGCTTCGTGACGACCTGGAGCTGGTTGCCGTCGAGGCCGAGGGCATCGATGGTCTCGACAAGCAGGCCGCCGCCGATGCGCTTGAAGTCCAGCTGGGCGATGCCATAGTCGCGCATCCCCTCGATCGGGTCCGGCGGCACGAGCAGCAGCTCGAGGCCGGGCTTCTGGCGAAGGATCCCGATCGCCGAATCGTCGAAACCGGGTGCAATCACCGCCTCGTAGGAGTTCGCCGCGATCTCGCGCGCCGTCGCGCCGTCGAGCGTCCGGTTCACGCCCACGATCGCGCCGAACGAGGCGACCGGGTCGGTTTCGAGCGCGCGCCGGTAGGCCTCGACAAGCTCGTCGGACGACGCGAGCCCGACCGGATCCGAGTGCTTGGCGATCACGACGGTCGGCGTGGCGTAGTCACGGGCGATCTTGTACGCGATATCGAGGTCCAGCAGGTTGTTGAACGACGGCGTGGCGCCGTGGAGGATCGTGGCGTCGGCGACGCCCGTCGATCGATGCGTCGTCTCCCGGTACAGCGCGCCGGTCTGGTGCGGGTTCTCGCCGTAGCGCAGGTCGCTCACCTTCTCGAGGACCATCGCGAGTCGCTTCGGGTAGTTGGTCCCGGTCAGCTGGTTCAGGTACGCGGCGATCTCCGCGTAGTAGGCGGCGACCGTCCCAAAGGCCTCCGCGGCCAACTTCGCGCGCAACTCCGGGCTGACCTGGCCGCGCTCGCGCAGCTCGGCGAGGATCTGCGGGTACTGGTCCGGGCTGGAGACCGCGACGACGCCCGCGGGATTGCGCGCCGCCGCGCCCAGCAGCGCCGCCCCGCCGACGTCGATCATCTCGATCGCCTTGTCCATGCCCACGAGCGCCCGTCCGATTTCCGCGCCGAAGGGCTGCACGTTGACGACGACGATGTCGATCGGCTCGATGCCTTCCTTCCGGAGCTCCTCGAGCTGGTCGGGCTGGTCACGACGCGCGAGGATGCCCGCGTAGATTGCGTGGTGGAAGGTCTTGACCGAGCCGCCGAGCATGGGGGCCACGCCGGTGAGCTCACTGACGGGCCGCACCTCGACGCCGTCCTGGGCGAGGTGGTCGCGCGTGCCCTCGGTCGCGAACAGCTCGACATCGAGTGTCTGGAGGCTCCGCGAAAATGCGGTGATGCCGTCCCGCGTCGCGACCGACAGCAGCGCTCGCAACCGCAGTCCCTCCGCGTTCAACTACCTTCGGGCCGAGTATAGCCAGCGCCTCATGGCATACTCCAGCCTCGCCGCCCGATGGCGCCAATCAGTCAAGGTGAGACGTTGACGCTCCTGCCCTGGGACTACTTCTTCATCGGCTTCAACGACCGCAACTTCCCGGACCTGTTCGACCCGATGTGGATGGGCTCGCTCGTCCTGCTGGTCGGGCTCATCGTGCTGTACGTCCTGCGCACGCGTGCCCTGCACCGCCACAAGCACTACCTGGACATGTGGGAGTGGATCTTCTGGAGCGGGCTGATCACCTACTTCCTGGTGGTCGTCGGGTCGATCTTCCAGTTCGACTTCATCGTCATCCTGGTGATCCTGTTCAGCGGCCTCGGCGTCATGGCGTGGGCGCGATTCCGCAAGTTCCCGCCGCTGTTCGATGCCTACGAGCACCAGCTCGCCCGCCAGCGCTATCTCGCCCGCGCGCGCAGCTCGCGACCCGAGGCGACGATCCGCTCGAAGGGCACCGTTCGCAAGCGCGGCAAGAAGCGCTAGCCGGCCGGCTCGTGGAGATCCGTCGCTTCGGCGTCGGCAACCGGCGGCCGGAGGGGCCGCCCGGCACCACTGGCGTCGAGGGCCAGGTGATCCACGGCGACGCCCGCGGGGTGATCACTGAGCTCTCCTTCCGGAAGGGCGCCCGCATCGAGCCGCACGACAACCCGAACACCACCTGGTTCGTCGTCATCGAGGGCGGCGGCTTCGTGGTCGTCGGCGACGAGGAGCGACGGGTCGCTGCCGGTGAGGCGGTCCTCTGGCCGGCCGGCGTGACCCACGCTGCCTGGACCGTGCACGGCCCGATGCGCGCGTTCGTCGTCGAGTTCGCCGGACCCGACGACTCGAAGATGGCGGGCATCCTGCAGGGCATCGCGAAGCGACTCGGGCCCGGCGAGGCGGGCAGGCTCGCACGCGGCGAGGGCAGGCTCGCGGACCGGCCACTCACCCCCGAGGAGCGCCACGCCGAAGGCGAACCGGTCTAGGGGCGTCGCTCAGCGCCTGTCGCAGCGAGGAGCCTCCAAATAGTCGCCGGGTGACTTCTGGGCGACCCGAACGGCTCAATCGTCGCCACCTAGAACTGGGGCGGGTACTCGACCGCGCAACGTCGTCGAATTTGGCAACTGGTGCCTATTGGATGAGTAGCGGGCGGCGTTTCGTGCTCGCTCGGCATCCGGCGGGGCGACATGTCGGTGTCTGCTACCTGTGCCAGTTCTGGATGACGAAGGTTCGTCAGGTCGACCGGTCTCGCCCGCCTGCAGCCGCCGCGAAGGCGAGTGCGACGAGTCGGGCGCCCGCGTCCTCGTGTCCGGCGGCGCGCTCGGCGAGCCAGCCCGCACGACCCACCTTCGCGGCCATGGTCGCGGTGGCCTTCGCGCCCTGATCTGCAGCCGCCGTGGCCTCATGGGCCGCGTCCTCGGTGGAGCCGCCGCGATCCGCGACCTGGCGAACCGCAATCGTCGCGGGGCGAAGTGCATCGAGCATCGTCCGATCCCCGACCTCCACCTGACCGCGCTGGGCAACCGATGCGGCTGCGGCCTCGAGGTATGCCGCGGCACGTTCCAGATCTGGTGCATCGGCCGGGACAGGCGCCTTCGCGGCAGCCATCAGCGCAAATGCGATCAGGGTGCCGCCGGTCGATGGCGCACGGCGGGCGATCTCCGTCCCGCACTTGCGGATTGCCTCGGCCTCGGGCAGCTCCGCGAGCGTCGGCGCCAGGTCGATGAGCACCTTCGCGGCCGTCGTCACGGTCAGGCCCAGGTCGCCGTCGCCGGCCACGCCGTCGAGGCGATTGAGCTCATCGCGATGGTCGAGGAGCCCGGTGGCGACTGCCACGATGAGCGCGGCGAGGCCGGCACTCGACAGCGCAGGGTCGCTCACGCCTGGACGAAGAAAGGCGTGTCGGCGGGAGCGTCCAGGAGGCGCCGCAGCTCGTCGTCGAGGCGGATGAGCGTCACCGAGGCTCCGGCCATCTCCAGCGATGTCGCGTACTCGCCGACCCACACACGGTGGACCCGGATGCCCTCGCGGTCGAGGATGCGCGCGACGCTCCGGTAGAGGATGTAGAGCTCCTCCTTCGGCGTGGCGCCGAGGCCGTTGACGAGCACCCCGACCTCGTCGCCGCGGCGGTAGGGCAGGTCCACGAGGATGGTGCCGGTCAGCTCCTCGGCGATCTCGTCGGCGGTCGCGAGCGGCCCGCGCCGGACGCCGGGCTCGCCGTGGATGCCCATCCCGATCTCCATCTGGCCGACCGGCAGCTCGAACGTCGGCACACCGGCGGCAGGAATCGTGCACGGCGAGAGCGCGACGCCCATCGTGCGCGTGCCCGCGGCCGCACGTTCCGTTACCGCCACGACCTCGTCGAGCGAGGCGCCCGCGGCCGCCGCGGCACCCGCGACCTTGTACAGGAAGAAGATCCCGGCAATGCCTCGCCGGGCAGCGGCACGCGCCGGCGGCGCGGAGGCGACATCGTCCGCGCCGAGGACCGTCCGGACCTCGATGCCCTCGTCGGCGGCCAGCTCCGCCGCGAGCTCGAAGTTGAGCCGATCGCCGCCGTAGTTGCCGTACAGGTACAGGACGCCGGCCCCACCGGAGATCGCCCGGGTCACCTCGAGCATGTCGTCGCTCGAGGGCGAGGCAAAGACGTTGCCGATCGCCGCTCCGTCGATCAGCCCTCGCCCCACGTAACCCATGAACACCGGCAGGTGGCCGGAGCCGCCACCCGTGGCGATCGCGACCTTGCCCGCCACCGGGGCGTCGCCGCGAACGATGGCGCGCGGTGCGGGCCGTCGGAGCTGCCCGGGATGCGCGGCAAGGATGCCGTCGAGCATCTCGTCGACGAACGGCTCCGGGTCGTTGAGGATCTTCTGCACGAACCGAGCCTAGGGCGTGAACGCGAGGCTGTTGATGATCGCCTGCTCCTGCGGGACCGCGGCGCCGCCAACCTCGACGAACTCGACAAGAACAGCGGTCGTGTCGTTGGCGACGAGGTACACGCTCTCACCGACCTGGTACGTGCCGCCGCCCGGGTCGTTGGCCGTGATGTCGATGTGCCAGTGGACGGCCGGCCCCACGGGCAGCGTGAGGTTCTCCGGCTGGGGCGCCGTAACGACGCCGGGAACGGCCGCGAACTGGGTGGTGAAGCTGACCGCGAGGACATCGAGTGTCAGGCCGCCGGTCGGCGACGCGAGCGAGACGACGACGTTGCCCAGCAGTGGGTTGACGGCCATCGTGACGTTCGGGAGCGCCTTGAACGCCTCGATCGCGGTCGCCATCTCGGGATTTGCCGCAACGAAGGCGTCCAGCGCCGTTGAGCCCGCGGGATCGGAGAGGTCGAACGTCACCCAGCCGTCCGGCAGCGTCAGTGAGTAGGGCTGGCCGGCGAACGGGCTGGTGGGCGCGGGGCTCGCAGTTGGGCCGGCGGTGGGCGTCGGGGCCTCGGTGGGCGTCACGACCGTCGTGGGCGCCGCCGTGACCACGGGCGCGGGACTCGGGCTGGGCTGCGACGTGCCGCACGCGGCGGCGAGCATCCCGATGAGGACCATCGACGACAGCCGGCGAGGCATGGGGCCCCCCTTCGAATGCACGAGACTGGCCGCAGTATGAACGCGCCGGAAGGCGTGTGCGACTGGCGGTCTCAATCCCCGAGGATCGCGCCGAGCTGGCCCAGGATCCGGGCCGTTGCTCCCCAGACGGCCACCCCGTCCGCATCGTCGTCGAGGGGATACGCCCCGTAGCGGATGCGCCATTCGCGGACGTCGCGCTCAAGGGTCCGGATTGGCGCGTTGGGCAGGAAGGCCGCGAGGGGCGCGTCGATGACCCGGTTGACCTCGCGCAGATCGGGCGCCCAGGTCCCGAGCCGGTCGGCCATGGCGAGGATGGGCGTGACCCGGAAGTTGCTCACCGGGATCCAGAAGGACTCGAGCTCGCCGATCACCCGGACGCCGAGCGCGGCGACGTCGAGCCCGATCTCCTCGGTGGCCTCGCGCAACGCGGTCGCCTCCAGGTCGGCGTCGCCAGTCTCCGCCGCTCCGCCCGGAAAGGCGATCTCCCCCGAGTGATGCCCGTCGTAGCTGGTGCGCTGGATGAGCACCACGCTGGCGTTACCGGCGTCGTCGGGCGCGATCAGGACAAGGACGGCCGCGGCCCGGGCACCCGCGGCACCTTCCGCGGGCGTCCGCCATGCGGGCCCTTCGACTCGAACGGGTACGAGCGCGTCCGGCGGTGCCGGCAGCTGGGTCGGCAGCGATGCGAGCCTGGCGACCGCCTCGGCGTACCTCAGTTGGGACGGCCAGTCGCGACGGGCTCGGGCGCCGGCGGGTCTTCGGTTGCCGACGATGCCTCCGTGGTGCGACGCCGCGCGTCGCGCCGGTCGCCCGTCTCGGACACCAGCGAATCACCGTCGGCGGTGAACACGAGCGCCGAGCCGAGCGGATCGGCATCGACGACCACCGTCTGCCCAGGCTTGAAGCGGCCCTCGATGAGCGCCTTCGCGAGTGGGTTCTCGACGAGCCGCTGGATGGTCCGCTTCAACGGCCGCGCGCCGTAGGTCGGGTCGGCGCCATCGCGGGCGATCAGCGAGCGCGCCGCCGGCGTCAGCTCGAGGGAGATGTCCTGCGTCGCGAGGCGGCGCTGGAGGTCGGCAAGGAGCAGCTCCACGATCGCCGCGAGGTCCGCGTCGGTGAGCGCGTGGAAGACGAT
>JANLSG010000328.1:0-8009 GCA_031362295.1 Chloroflexota bacterium | reverse complement strand
GCGGCATCGATCATGGTCGTGGTCTTTGCGGTCTTCGTGACCTTCAAGTTCGTGTTCATCCAGCAGCTGGGGCTCGGCCTGGCGGTGGCGGTGTTCATCGACGCGACGCTGATCCGGAGCGTGCTCCTGCCCGCGACGATGACGCTCCTCGGCGACTGGAACTGGTGGCTGCCCCGCTGGCTCGGCTGGCTGCCGCACGTGACCATCGAGGCCGCGAGCGCCGAGCCGGAAACCGCCTGACCGATGGCGGGCGAGGGGTTCACGTTCCGCCCGGCGACGCCCGATGACGACAAGGCGATGGCCGAGCTGGAGCACGCAAGCGCGATTCACCACGCATCCATCGCGCCAACGCGCTGGCGCGTAATGCCGGTGGAGGCTGTCGCCGAATCGCGCCGGTTCTGGCGGGCTACGGACCCGCGCGACGAGGCGCTCCTGGCGGTCGACGGCGCGCTGGTCATCGGGATGATCGAGCTGTGGCTACGCCGGCCAAGGGACCCGAACAATGGGCGCCCGCCGCGCCTCGAGGTCCATCTCGGGATAGCCGTGGCGCCCGAGGCACGCGGGCGTGGCGTGGGGACGGCGCTGATGCTCGCGGGCGAGGCGTGGGCGCGCGCACACGGTGCGGAGCGCATGGATCTCGGACTTGATGCGGCCAATGTCGGCGCGCTACGGCTCTACGAGCGCCTCGGTTACGAGGTCAACGGGCATTCGATGAGCAAGGTCATCGAGCCGGACCCGGGGACCGTGGACGAGCCGGGACTCATCCGGAACGCCGACGGCGAGCCGGTACCGACGCTCCAAGGCGAGCTCGTCACCCTCCGCCCGATCCGGGCCGACGATCGCGACGTGCTCCTCGCGGTACTCCGCGATCCATCGGTCGTTGCGGTGTGGGACACCCGCGGACCCGAGACCAGCGTCGACGAGATCCTTGCCGGCGACAAGGGTTGGACGCCGTTCGCGATCGAGGTCGATGGCGAGTTCGCGGGCAGCATCCAGTGCTCCGAGGAGGACGACGACGGCGACTACCGCCACGCCGGCATCGACATCTTCATGTCCTCCGGGTTCCAGGGTCGCGGCATCGGCACCGACGCGGTGCGGACGCTCGCCCGCTACCTCCTCGAGGTCCGCGGCCATCACCGCCTGACGATCGACCCAGCGGCGGACAATGCCCGCGCGATTCGCACGTACGAAAAGGTCGGGTTCAAGCCCGTCGGCGTGATGCGCAAGTACGAGCGAGGCGGCGACGGGACGTACCACGACGGCCTGCTGATGGACATGCTGGCGGGGGAGCTGCGGTAGCCATACCGGGAACTTGGGGTATCCTCCGCGCTCGCGGGCCTGTAGCTCAATGGCAGAGCAGCTGACTCTTAATCAGCGGGTTGAAGGTTCAAGTCCTTCCAGGCTCACCACTTCCGTCGAACGACCTCGACGCCGGGGGCCACCGATGCGCAGCCGAGTGTCTCTCCCTCTGGTTATCGTTCTGGGCCTCGTACTGGGCGCGTGCTCGACGCCGCCCGGGGTAGAGCTCACGTCGACGACCGCGCCGGGTCCTACCGTCAAGGTGACCCCAACGCCGGCGCCCACCGCCGTGCCGCTCACGATCTCCAAGGTGAGCGTGACCGAGTCCGTCGCGGGTGGCGACGCGGCCAAGGTTGTGATCACGACCGCGGACGGCGCCGAGTGCACGATCGAGGTGACTTACGACTCCGGCCCGAGCCAGGCGTCAGGGCTCGATGACCAGACCGCGGATGCAGCTGGCAAGGCCTCCTGGTCGTGGACGGTTGGGCGGAACACCAAGGCCGGCACCTGGCCGATCGACATCGCCTGCTTCAAGGGCGAGCGCGATGGCACGCTCCACCTGACGTTCAAGGTCCGCTAGGCGGCGTGCCGGTCCTTGGCATGCCGATCAGGCTCTGGGCGCTCACCGCGTTCGCGGTGGGCGCCGCGGTGCTGATCTGGTTCGTGATGTTCTCGGACGACCGGAGTCGCGCGCAGGAGGCGTGCGTCGCGCGCGGCGGCGAGGTCGTGATCGTGTCGGACGCGCAGTCGATCGGTCAGTTCTGCGTCATGCCCAACGGAGAGCGGACCCGGCTCTAGTTGTTGCCTTTGCCGTTGCCCTTCCCGTTGCCCTTGCCGTTTCCGCCGCCATCGGGCGCGGTAGCTTCCGGCACTGTGGTAGCAAATGGTGCGAGTGTCCCGGCGCTGCTGCCGGCGCCAGTGACGCCGCCGAGCCCGCCGGGTCCCGTGGGCGGTGCGTCACGCAGCGTGAGGACGGCCGCAAGGCCCAGAGCCGCGAGCACTCCCACCACGATCGGTCCGACTGGGCGTTTGCCGCTCCTGGATTTTTCCGCCGCTCTCCGCGGGCGCGCTTCGTTGGTTCCTCGCGGGCGCTCAACCGGGACCGCCGCGGGCTCGGGCTCCGAGGGTGCAGCAGGCGCGTACTCGATCGGATCGGCGATCGGCTCGCGGAGATCCTCCAGCGAGTAGAGCTGCGTGTCGTCGAGGTTCGTCGCGGTGCCGAGGCCGCCGCGCGCGACGCCTGTCACCGGAACGATGGGTTCCTGCATCCCTCATACATACCCGCGTCCGGGCTCACAGCGGATGCGCACCCCGCCTCTCGGGCGTACAGCCTCGTTACAACCGATCAAGCCCCGCGGACCACCCGCACCACCTCGACGCGATCGAGGCGGAGCCACTTGGCGAGCTCGTCCAGCTCCGCGCGGATCGCCGCCTCGTCGTCGGCGGTCGCGCCGGGCTCCAGGTGAAGCGCCGGCACCCGCAGGATGCCCGCCTTGTGATCGGCGCGGGCGTCGACGCGGCCAACGAGTCGATCGCCGTGCAACGCGGGCAGGACGTAATAGCCCCAGCGCCGCTTCGATTCCGGCATGTAGATCTCCAGCCGGTGCTCGAACCCGAAGATGGCCTCGGTCGTCACCCGGTCGTAGACGAGCCGATCGAACGGGGAGACGAGCGCCGTCCGCCCGACGAACGGTCGATCGAGCAGGTCCGGCTCCGCACGCCAGCGTCCTCGGACGCCCTCGATCTGGACCTCGACCCCGATATCACCCACGTCGTACTGCGAACCGACGCGCACGATGCCCAACGCGCGCAGGCGCCGGCGAGTCTGGATCGCATCGGCCTCCTCCCGCGAGATTCGGGGCGCGTCCGTCGGGAGCACGCGCTCGGCGAGGTCCCACAGTCGCTCATTGCCAGCGCGGCCGGCGATGGCGATCGCTCCCTGGCCGGACAGGTACTCGAGCATCTGCGTCACGTTCCGCTGGTGCGTCCAGCCGCGCGACTTCCAGTCGGCCGACGATTGGTCCTCGAGATCACGCGACCGGAGCGGCCCGCGTTCCCGTATCGCGTCCAGGACGTGCTGGCGAAACTCGGCGTTCGCCACGAGCCACGCCCGGATCCGCTTGTGGAAGGACCACTCCCGATCGGGCCAGACGTCCATCTCGGCGCGCAGCAGCGGGTAGTCCTCGATCGGGTAGATGAACGCCCGATGCTCGAACAGCCGGCGCTCGGACAGCAGGCGCGTGAGGTCCACCGGATCGAAGGACCTGCCCAGGCGCGCCCAGAGCACGAGGTGCTCCGCCCGGGCGACGGCCGCCGTCGGATCGATCTGGAGGAAGTCGAGATCGCGGATCGCCTCCAGGATCCCGGATGGACGATCGGCGTCGAGGCGCTGCGCCATCACCACGATCTGCCGCGCGCGCTCGATGGGCAACTGCACCTCCGGACGGTAGCGGGCGGCGCCCTCGGGCGTCGCGCCTGTTACCCTTCTCAGCGTCCTTGAAGGCCGGTCCTGTGAGGCCGGCGAACCGGTTCCGTGAGGCCGGAAAGGAGTGCCTGATGGCTGCGCCCAGCCCGCGTGCGAGCGCGATCGTGGACCCCCGCATCGGCGACCTCGGGCCTGCCCTGCTTGCCCTCGAGGACGGCTCCATCTTCGACGGTGTCGCCTTCGGCGCGCCTGTATCCGGCGGCGGCGACCTCGTCGTCAACACGAGCCAGACCGGCTACCAGGAGGTCTGCACGGACCCGTCCTACGCCGGCCAGATGGTCGTCATGACGTACCCGCTGATCGGCAACTACGGACGGCTCCTCGCCGACGACCAGTCCACGCGACCGTGGCTGCGCGGGTTGATCGTCGCCAATGCGACCGCCGCCGTCCGGGAGGACGCACAGCAGCTCGCGCGGCTCCTGCGTGACCACGCGATCCCCGCCATCGCGGGAGTGGACACCCGGGCGCTGGCGCGGCACCTGCGCTCCAACGGCAGCCTGCGCGGGGTGATCCTGGAGCCCGGTGCGCTGGATCGCGGAGCCGCGACCGCGCGCGCCGAGGCCGTCCCGCGCTGGGAGGACCAGGACTTCGTCGCCGAGGTGTCGCCGGCGGCGGTCACCGAGATCGGGATGGACGAGGACGGGCCACTCGTCGCGATCGTCGACTACGGGCTCAAGGCGAACATCGTCCGCAGCCTGCGGCGGCGCGGCGTCCGGATCCGCGTTCTGCCGCACACCGCGAGCCCGGCCGAAGTCCTCGCCGCCGACGTTGCGGGTGTCGTTCTGTCGCCCGGCCCTGGCGATCCGGCGCGACTCGCGGGTCCAGTGGCACTCGCGCAGGCCATCATCGCGGACGGGCGGCCGCTGCTCGGCATCTGCCTCGGACACCAGATCGTGGGTCGGGCGGCCGGCGCGGAGACTCGCCGGCTGCGCTTCGGGCATCACGGCGCGAACCACCCCGTCCGCGACATCGATACGGGCTTCGTCCAGGTGACCGCCCAGAACCACGAGGTCCAGGTGGTGGGTGACACGCTGCCCGCGAGCGGCGGGTTCCATGTCAGCCAGGTGAACCTCAACGACGGCTCCGTCGAGGGCCTGCGGCACCGCGAGCTGCCGATCGAGACCGTCCAGTACCACCCCGAGGGCGCGCCCGGCCCGCTCGATGCGCTCGCCGTCTTCGATCGCTTCGTCGCGGCGGCGACTCAGGGCCAGGCTCGCCTGTGAACGTGATCGGCCCCGGGTCGGAATGGTTCTGGGCTGCCGCTCAATTCGTCCTCGTGGCAGTCTCCCTCCTTGGGATCTACCGCCAGCTGAAGGCGCAGGGCAGCGCAAATGCGATGCAGCGCCTGTCGACCCTCCACGACCGATGGAACTCCGAGCGGCTCATTCGGGCTCGCCTGAAGCTCGCGATCGCGCTCCGTCACGGCGCTGGCGACGGCCTCGCGCCGCTACTCGGACCGATCACCGACTTCTTCGAGGACATCGCCCTGCTGGAGGCGAGCGGCCACGTCAGCCGACGCGAGATCTGGATCGACTGGAATCGAACGATCGAGTTCTGGTGGGGCGTCCTTGAACCGGAGATCCGCAAACAACGGGCCCAATACCCAGGTGAGTTCGCGCGATTCGAAGGGTTGGCGGAGCGCATGGTCGAGCTGGATCGGCGCTCTGGCCAGGTCAATACGTTCGATTCCGACACCGTCCGCCGGACGCTCGACGATGTGATCGAAGGACTGACGGCGAGCCTTCGGCTCGAAGTGGAAGCACGAGCCGGTGACCTTCCGGCGATCCCGCCATCCTCAGCCGCGTGAAGAGAGTCGCGGTGATCGGCAGTGGCGGCGCCGGGAAGTCGATGTTCGCGCGCGAGCTGGGCGAGCGGACGGCGCTGCCGGTCATCCACCTCGATCGCCTGTTCTGGAAGCCGGGATGGGTGGCGATGCCGGAGGACGAGTGGCAGGCGGTCCACGCTGAGCTCATCGAGCCGGAGCGCTGGATCATCGACGGCAACTACGGCTCCACGATGGAGCGGCGGATCGCCGCGGCGGACACCGTGGTCTTCCTGGACCTGCCGCGACTCGTCAACCTCTGGGGCGCGCTGCAGCGGCAGTGGCGCCATCGCGCCGGCGGACGGCCGGACGTGGCCCCCGGGCTCCGCGAACGAATTGACCTCAGCTTCCTGTGGTGGATCTTCCGGTATCCGGACACGCGCAGGCCTGGCGTCCTGGCGCGCCTCGCAAAGCTGCCCGCGACGACGCAGGTGTTTCGGATCCGGAGCCGTCGCGAGGCGCGCGAGATCCTCGATCGCCTCGCGCCCGCCGGAGGCGCGGGCTGATGACCCACAAGCCAGCTTCGGTGCTGATCATCGGGTCCGGGCCGGTGGTCATCGGGCAGGCGGCGGAGTTCGACTACGCCGGCACCCAGGCGTGTCGCGCGCTGCGCGCGGAGGGCGTGCGGACGATCCTCGTCAACAGCAACCCGGCGACGATCATGACCGACCCGGAGGTCGCCGACGCGATCTACCTCGAGCCCCTGACGGTCCCCGCGATCGAGGCAGTCATCGCCCGCGAGCGACCGGAGGGCCTGCTCGCCGGGCTCGGCGGGCAGACGGCGCTCAACCTCGCGATGGACCTCTCGAAGGCGGGCGTGCTGGAGAAGTACGACGTCAAGCTCCTGGGTACGCCGCTCGAGGCGATCCGGATGGCCGAGGACCGCGAGGCGTTCCGCGACCTGTTGGACCGGATCGGGCAGCCGTACGCGCCGTCGTGGATCGTCGAGGGTGCGACCGCCGCACTGCGCGACGCGTCGGCGGATGCGGCGCTCGCGGACATCGGGCTGCCGGCGATCATCCGGCCGGCGTTCACGCTGGGCGGGACTGGTGGCGGCATCGTCGAGACGGAGGTTGCGTACCGGGAGCGCATCCGCGCCGGCCTGCGTGCCAGTCCGATCGGCCAGGTGATGGTCGAGAAGTGCCTCGTGGGCTGGCAGGAGATCGAGTACGAGGTCATGCGCGACGCGGACGACACGTGCATCGCCGTGTGCTCCATGGAAAACGTCGATCCCCTCGGGGTGCATACCGGCGACTCGATCGTGGTCGCGCCGGTCCAGACGCTGCCGGACGCGGTGCACCAGCGGCTCAGGAGCGCGGCACTGGCGATCATCCGGGCGCTCGGCGTCGAGGGCGGGTGCAACGTTCAGTTCGCGCTCTCGCCGGACTCCACCGAGTACGCGGTCATCGAGGTGAACCCCCGCGTCTCGCGGTCGTCGGCGCTGGCCTCGAAGGCGACGGGTTACCCGATCGCGCGGGTCGCGGCACAGATCGCCATCGGGCGGCGGCTCGCGGAGATCCCGAACGTGATCACGGGGACGACGGTCGCGGCGTTCGAGCCGGCGCTGGACTACGTGGTGGTCAAGCTGCCGCGCTTCCCGTTCGACAAGTTCCCGACCGCCGACCGGACCCTCGGCAGCCAGATGAAGGCGACCGGCGAGGTGATGGCGATCGACCGGACCTTCGGCGCCGCCTTGAACAAGGCGCTCCGCGGGCTCGAGCAGGCGGGGGCCGGGCCGCTGGCCGAGGATCCGAGCTGGACGCCGAGCTTCGACTACCTGGCGGGCGTGTACGGCGTTCGGCCCGGCGAGTCCGAGCCCGAGGCCGACGAACCGATCCGCTGGATCGATGAGACCGGCCAGGCCTGCGAATCCACACGACACGCCCAGCGGACCGCCGCCCCGATCGTCCTCCGCCGGTTCCTGGCGCCGTCCGACAGCCGCCTGTGGCGGCTCCTGGGACTGCTTCGTCGGGGTGTCCCCGAGGCGACGATCCAGGAGGCGACCGGCATCGCCCCGTGGTTCCTCGCCGAGATGGGCCGGAACGTCGCCCTCGAGGCCGAGGTCCGCGCGTACCGCGGCCGCCTGACCGACCCGACGGACGACGAAGCGGCAATCCTGCTTGCCACCGCCAAGCGAGCCGGTTTCGGCGACCACGAGCTCGCGGCGATGGCCGGGGTCGACGAGGAGGCTCTGCGCGACACCCGTCTGGCCCTCGGCCTGCGCCCGGGCTACGCGATGGTCGACACGTGCGCCGCCGAGTTCGCGGCAGAGACGCCGTACTTCTACTCGACCTACGCCGCCGCCGGCTCGGAGCCAGAGGCGCCGCGTGTCCAGCGTCCCGCCGCCCTCGTCATCGGCTCGGGCCCGGTTCGGATCGGGCAGGGGATCGAGTTCGATTATTG